>MEDT01000042.1 GCA_001724175.1 Cytophagaceae bacterium SCN 52-12
CTGTGAGCTTCAAAGCTGCGACTATCTCTTTTTTCCGGGGCGCAGGGAACCTGATCTCAGGCAGAAAAACGCTTAAGGCCGCGATCGCTTTCCCGTTTTTCTTCACCGGCACCGCTACGCCGATGATATGTTTTGCGGAATGGGTGATCACGATCTCCTCTCTTTGTATTTTCTCCAAAGCCCGCATTAAATCCTCGCGGGTTTCCACCTCCTTCCATACGCCGGGCGCGGGGAGGCCTTTTACATTGATGAATCCTTCGATCTCCTTTCCCGGCATATAGGCCAGCAGCAACCTTCCGCTGGCCGTCTCGTAAACGTCACGCTCGGTTTTACTCCTGACCTGAAGATCCTGGTCGCTGTTCACCGTGTGCAGCACGAGACGCTTCTGGTTTCGTATGATGCCCAGCAGAGATACCTCATTCAATTGATCGGTAAGCGCTTCCATTTCCGGCTTTGCCGCCATCACGAGGTTCTGATTGTAGCCGAGACTATTGGTCAGGTTAAATGCCATAGGACCTAAGCGATATCCCTTCTTCCTGCCCAGGTGCTCTACGTAATTCTTGCTGACCAGTGTCTTGAGAATATTGGCGCAGGTGGCCTGGTTCAGATCCAGGCGCTCCGAGATTTCTGTAAGTGTGTAGGCTTTTTCAGGGTCCTGGGCTATATATTCCAGTATATCTAGAGCTTTGATTATGACTAGTACCATCTGTAAATCATGATTACCTTCCCATCCACCCGCCGTCGACCGTCACAATGCTTCCGTGAACATAATCCGACGCAGCCGATGCGAGAAAAACAGTTACCCCTTTAAAATCGTCCGGGCGGCCCCATCTGCCTGCCGGGATCCTCCCCAGTATGGCTGCATTCCGTTCGGGGTCGTTGCGCAGCGCTTCCGTATTATCGGTATCGATATAGCCCGGCGCGATCCCGTTTACGTTTACACCTTTCGGGGCCCATTCATTGGCCAGCGCTTTGATCAGGCCCCCGATCGCCGACTTGCTGGCCGTATAGCCCGGCACGTTGATCCCGCCCTGGAAAGTCAGCAGGGACGCTGTAAAAATAATCTTTCCGCGCCCGCGCTCCAACATCCCCGCTCCTATTTCCCTGGCAAGTATGAACTGTGCGCTGAGGTTGGTGCTGATGATGGTATCCCAGTATTCGTCGGGGTGTTCCTTAGCCGGCTTCCGCAGAATCGTGCCGGCGTTGTTCACCAATATATCTATAACAGGATGCCCTGCGTTGATTTTCTCGATAAGGCCGTAAAGGCTTTCCCTGTCGCCGAGGTCGCATGGGTATGCGGTAAATTTCCTGCCCAGGCGCTCCACTTCGGCTCCCACGTCGCTCCCCTGTGGTTGAAGCGAAACCGATACGCCGACAATATCAGCTCCTGCTTCCGCCAGCGCTATTGCCATGGCCTTGCCTATTCCGCGTTTACAGCCGGTGACCAGGGCTGTCCTGCCTTTTAAGGAAAATGAATCTAGAACCTGCATATTTTATAATGATAAAGTATTGTCTTTCAATATTACGGTAAAAATCTCTCTTCTGTCTAAGCGCTCCCGGAAAATAGTATCACAATGATAAAATAAAAACAGCACATTAATAAAATTAAAAATAATATATACGATTTGCCCGCCCGCCGGATGCGCTTTTTACTTATATAACAAATCGAATACTGATCATTCAAAATCAATCAAATATTAATTTAACATATAATAATTTAAATTTTTCTTTCCCGGAAATAGAATTTTTCTTCAAAAGTTTTGCACAAAGTTTTTGCAGAAAAAGTATTTTTAACATAGTATTGCATTGTTAAATTATTATTTATCTATAATAAATTACAATCAACCCTATGACCAGAAAACTTTTATTTCTAACGCTTAACACTGTGCTGGCCATGCTGCTTGCCGGCGCCTGCGTATGGGCGCAGCTCAACGTCAGCGGGACAGTGAGCGATGAGAATGGTCAGCCGGTTCCGGGAGTAAACGTGGTAGAAAAGGGAACTGCCACCGGAACCTCGACCGACGTCGACGGACGTTACCGATTGACGGTAACCCAGGGAAACACCCTGTTGACTTTCTCTTTCGTAGGATATGTATCGCAGGAAATAGCCGTCGGCAGCCGTACCCAAATCGATGTCAGGCTTCTTCCCGATACCAGGCAACTGGGCGAAGTAGTCGTGGTAGGATATGGCACGCAGCAGAAGAGGGATGTAACGGGCTCGGTCGCATCTGTGGCGCCTAAAGATGTACAACGCATTGTAACACCCCGGCTGGACCAGGCGCTGCAGGGCCAGATACCCGGTGTACAGATATCCACCACTTCCGGAGCTCCGGGCGGGAACGCGAGCGTCCTCGTGCGCGGGATCGGCTCGGTATCGGGCGGCAATGAGCCGCTCATCGTGGTCGACGGCTTTCCCGGCATCAGCAGCCTTAATGCCATCAACATGAGCGACATCGAGTCTATCGAGGTATTGAAAGATGCATCGGCTACCGCCATCTATGGTTCCCGCGGCTCCAACGGGGTTATCCTGATCACCACAAAAAAAGGGAAAGCGGGCGTCAGCAGCATCACGTTCGACACTTATCTGGGACTTCAGCAGCCTGCCAAACTGCTGAAGCTGATGAACGGACGCCAGTTTGCTGAGATGGTAATTGAAAGCCGCAATAACGGGTGGTTGGAAAACGGGGGACCCAATGCCAAGATCACCGATCCCAACAGCGTCAGGACGTCGTCCTACCGCATCCCGGTCGAATACAGCGATCTCGACAACCTGCCCCCTTACGACACCGACTGGCAAAGGGAAATATTCCGGACAGCCCCGATCCAGAACTACCAGCTTACTGCCACCGGCGGGAATGAAAAAATGCGGTACGCGCTCAGCGGCGGCTATTTTGATCAGCAGGGGATCCTGATCGCTTCTTCCATGAAACGCTATACCGCGCGCCTCAACGTGGAAGGAAATGCCGGCAAAAGACTAACCCTCGGCATGTCGCTCGCCCCCAGCTTCACCAGCAACAAAAATATACCCTCCACCGGCCACTACGGCGATCTTAACCTCATCAACCTGGCATGGACGATGCCTCCTCTTACGCCGGTATACAATCCTGACGGCTCCTATGGCAACACCTATTATCTTACCAATGAAGGCGGAGTTGGAGTTGCCAATCCCATACAGGTGGCGAACGAGAGAGTCAGCACAACTTCCCAGTTCTTTATGCAAGGAAACGCCTTCGGGGAATACCGGATACTCGACGGCCTGAACCTGAGAGTGAGCGTCGGCGGCGTTTTCACCAATTCCAAAACCAATAATTTCAAACCTTCCACCCTACCCGCTATCGAGGCTCCCACGCCGGCTACGGCCAGCTTCAAAGCCGATGAAGGGATCAACTGGCTCAATGAAAATACGTTGAACTATAAAAAAACGATCGACAAGCACTATTTCGACGTAGTGGCCGGATTCACCGTACAGAAGTCCGGCTCAGTGGAGTCGACTACGACAGCCACCAACTTCCCCGACGATCTTATACAAAATATAAACGGAGGCCAGATAACAGGGGGAAGCTATGACATCGGGGAATGGAGCCTGCTTTCCTACCTCGGAAGGATCAACTATGTCTACAATGACCGGTATCTCCTCACCGTAACGGCCAGGACAGACGGCTCTTCACGCTTCGGACCCAACCGCCAGTGGGGCGTATTTCCCTCGTTCTCGATCGGATGGCGTCTTTCGGAGGAAGGCTTCATCAAAGACCTGGGAATTTTCGACGACTTGAAAGTACGTTATAGCTACGGTCTTTCAGGGAATAACGACATCGGCAATTACCGGTATATCGGCCTGCTTTCCGACTCTTATTACGTACTGGGCGACCAGCAGGTGCCGGGTCTCATACAAAGCAGCTTTACCAACAACAATCTCGGATGGGAAACCAGCAAGCAGGCCGACATTGGCCTGGACTTCTCCTTGTTCGGCAACCGCCTCAACTTCACAGGCGATTATTACAGGCGCCGCAACACCGACATGCTGCTCAGCAAGGCCATTTCTTCGGTAACGGGCTTCACAAGCGCCTGGGTCAACATGGGAGAAATGGAAAACAAGGGATTTGAGCTGGGGCTCAGCGGCCGGCCCGTTGCCCGCAAAGATTTTCAATGGTCTTCCAGCTTCAATATCAGCTTCAACAGGAATAAGGTGGTCAGTCTGGGCGAAAGCGAAGAAATCTTCTCAAGCGCCGGGGGAAGAGGAAACGTAAGCATCACGCGGGTGGGGCATCCGATCGGCAGCTTTTACGGGCACGCGTTCGAAGGGATCTTTCTTACTCAATCGGACCTGGACGGCCACGCCGTGCAAAACGGGGCCAAACTCGGTGATATGATGTACAAGGACGTGGATGGCAACGGCGTGATCAACGACCTGGACCGGGATATTATAGGGAGCCCGCAACCTAAGTTCTATTATGGCTTCAATAACTCATTCACCTATAAAAACTGGTCCCTGGATGTGCTGTTAAACGGCACACAGGGAAATGACGTTTTCTGGGCCGGCGCTGTTTTTGCGTACGGGTTCCACGGTGTACAGAACCAATTGGCCAAAGCATATGAGAACCGGTACGTTTCTCCCGGGCAGCCCGGTGACGGAAAAAGTCCCCGGATGATACGCGGCGGACTAAACAACAACCTCAGGTACAGCTCCTTCTTCAACTTCGACGGTTCCTACCTTCGCGTCAGAAGCGCTACGCTCAACTATAATCTGCCCCAGGGAATAGCGCAAAAGGCCAGGCTCCAGGGAGGAAGGCTCTATCTGTCGGGAACCAATCTGTTCACCTTCACGAAGTACCCTGGCTATGACCCCGAAAACAATCACGCCGGCGATGAGATGAAAGCAGCAGGCATAGATTACGCCGGCTATCCCCCTGCCCGTACCATTACGCTTGGCCTCAGTATCACTTTCTAAAGTTGCCGATATGAAAAAACATTTGAAATACCTGGCCGCACTGGCTATGCTGTCGCTCTACAGCTGTAGCGACTTCCTGACGCTTTCTCCCGAAACACAACGCAATGTGCTCGGCTATTACAATACGCCTTCCGATTTCAACAATGCATTGGTGGGAAGCTATGCCACACTTCGCGCAAGCGGCCTCTACGGGAGTTCCCTTATATGGATGGGAGAGGTATCTACGGACAACTCTGACTACGGGGTAACCCGGCAGGCAGTAAACGTCGACAATTACCAGTTTATAGATAAGACTTATACTTCCCTTAATTCTGTCATCTACGCCGCCTGGAGAGATCACTATGCCGGTCTGAGAAGGGTAAATGCGATCATTAACCGGATTCAGGACGTCGAAATGGCAGACAACCTTAAAAACCAATACCTTGGAGAAGCCCAGTTCCTGCGCGCTCTTTTCTATTTCAACCTGGTGCGCCTTTTCGGCGATGTCCCGCTGGTGACTGAAGAAATCACCGACCCGGACGGAGGAGCCGACCTGGCCAGAACGCCGAAAGACAAAGCTTACGAACTCATTATCGCCGATCTTACCAGCGCTGAAGCAAAGTTACCCGCAACCTACCCCGCTGCGCAGGCAGGACGGGCCACGCAGGGGGCCGCAAGAGGACTGCTCGGTAAAGTTTACCTCACACAGAAGGCATGGGACAAAGCCGCCGCTAAATTGAAAGAAGTGATCGACTCGGGCACTTACCGGCTTCTACCCAGCTACGCCGACGTCTTCAGCTTCACCACGCCTGTCAACGCGGAAATCCTGTTTAATGTCCAATACAAGTCAGGGAATACCGGCCAGGGAAGTAATTTCGGCCGTGCATTCGCACCCTGGCAGGCGGGAGCGACCGTATTAGGCCCGAACGCCGGAACAGGCGGGGGCACAAACCGGCCGACAGAAGACATGGAGAACGCATACGAGGAAGGCGACCTGAGAAAACCCTTTACCATGCAAAGCTCCTATATCAACAACGTCGGCAACGTGGTAAACGAACGCTACGTCAGCAAGTACATCCAGTTTGGCGCCCTCGCAGGCGACTCGGACGTCGATTTCCCGGTCCTCCGGTACGCCGACGTACTGCTCATGTACGGAGAAGCGCTCAATGAGCTCGGACAGACCGAACAGGCCATCTCCTTTCTCAACCAGGTAAGAACAAGGGCGGGACTTGCCGGGCTCAGCGGATTGAGCCAGGAAGGCTACCGGCTGGCCATGGAGCAGGAGCGCCGGGTAGAGCTGGCCTTCGAGAATCACAGGTGGTTTGACCTTATACGGACCGACCGCTACCTGACCGTCCTGCGGTCAAAAGGCAGCAATGTGAAGGACTTTCACATTCTTTACCTGATACCGCAGCTGGAGCTCGATCTGAACGAAGCGCTGACCCAGAATCCGGGTTATAGCGAAAATTAAAAGCTCAGGTATGTCCCGCCAGGCTATGAGATACCATACCGGAGCAAATCCCGGAAACAGATAAAGTATAATCTAAATCTTTACAATGAAGCCGACCAGCTCTTTCCTTCTATTCCGAGTAGCCTTTTTTGTAGTCGCAGCCTTTCCGGCTACCAGCGCCTGCGCCCAATCTCTTCCGGAGCCCGAAGATTTCCGGTACATCGGGAAGTACAAGCCCTATCTTACCAGAGAAATTAAAGCTTCGACCTGGTCGATCGGGGGTGAAACGATGGACCGTGACTATACCGACTACCAGTCCTTCAAATACTATCTCGATTCATTGGGGGCCAAACGGATCCGCCTCCAGGGCGGATGGGCAAAATGCGAGAAGGAAAAAGGAAAATATGATTTTGCATGGCTCGATGCGGTCATACCCGATGCTTTCCGGCGCGGGGTTGCGCCCTGGGTGGAGCTGTCATACGGAAACCCGGTTTATGAAGGGGGCGGAGAGCCGAAGCTGGCCGGCCGTATTCCTACTTCGGAAGCCGCCCTTGAGGCCTGGGACAATTGGGTACGGGCCATTGTGACCCGCTATAAAAACTATGTCACCGAATGGGAAATATGGAATGAGCCCGATATCAATAAGGAAAATACCGGCGCAGAGTTCGGCGAATTCTACATTCGTACGGCAAAGGTAGTCCGCTCCGTCCAGCCCAACGCCCGCCTGCTGGCCATCGGCATCGCCGGCGTTCCCCGCCTCGAGTTCCTGCGCCCGTTTATGGAAAAATTGAAAGCAGAAAATGCCCTCAACCTGATCGATGTTCTGACGTACCACGGCTATGCGCCCAATCCGGATACTTCCTATCCCAAAATAGAGGAAATGCGGCAATTCGTCTGGAGCTATAACCCGAAAATAGAATTCATGCAGGGTGAGAACGGCGCCCCTTCCACGCACAGCAGCGTCACCATAGGCGCGCTGCGCCAGTACGACTGGACGGAACTCTCCCAGGCCAAGTGGGACCTCCGCCGCATGCTGGGCGACCACGGACGGGAAATCGCAACGAACTTGTTCACCATCAGCGACATACATTATGCCGCCGGAGACCATATGACAGGCATCAACACGAAAGGTATTCTTAAAACCCGTCCCGACAAGACGATAGAGCGCCCGAAAACAGCCTACCACGCAGCCAGGAACGTGTTTTCCATCTTCGATGAAAGCATGATCCCGCAGCCGGAAAAAGCACCCGAAACCAACCAGCCCGGCCAGTCATCCTTCGCATATCGTCATTCCGGATCAGGTCATCCGGTCGTCACGATCTGGAACAGCCAGGACCGGCCGGCCGAAACCTTTACGCCTCAGCATACGCAGATCATCGTTCAGGGCTCATTCAGGAATCCGGTGTATGTAGACCTGGTATCGGGTAAAATTTTCGAAATTCCCAAAGAGAACTGGAAAAAGTCGGGCAGCACCTGCACCTTCAGCCACATACCGGTTCCGGACTACCCGGTGCTCATCGCCGACAAGTCTGTACTTCGCATATCGAAATAAAATAATGAACTATAAACGCATATCATGAATTCAACTGCCGGTTATCAGCGAATCAAGCAAACCTCCCTGAACTTTGTAAACGCCATGAAGATCGGCGATAAGCCGGGTGTTTACCGAAAAGAAGCCGGTGAAGGCGAGAGCTTTTACGGCTCGTATCATGCGGCCCATATCCTCGACTTATTCGGCGAAATGCAGCTCCTCCCTGAACCGTACCGCAACGAATGGGCGGAGCAATTCAGGCAGCGGCAAACCGACCAGGGCTATTTTTCGGGAAAAGCGGAAGACCGGAAACGGATCCGGTCGCTTGAAGAAATGGAGCCCGCCTGGCACTATACCAGGGGCAATATCTGGGCGCTCAGGGTACTAGGGATGAAGCCGGAAAAGGAACTGAGCTTTGCCGAGCCGCTGCTCGATCCGGCGAAATTATACAAATGGATAAAACGCTACGACTGGAGCAACTCATGGGCGGCAGGTAACCAGGTGCTCGCCGCGGCGACGGCCCTGTTTGCTTTACGTGACTGGTTTGGAGCAGGCGAGGTCGACAAGGCGCTGGAGGAAGGCATGTTCCCCGCGCTGGAGGAACTTCTGGACGAAAAAACAGGCTTTTGGGGCACCCAATACGGCGCCGATCTGCCCAACGGGCTTTTCGGAACTATCCACATCACCCCGATCTACTTTGCACAGGGCTGGGAGCTCCGCGGGCTGGAACGCAATGTTGACTCTACGCTTGCCTGCCAGCTGGCTGACGGATCTTTCTGGCCCGGAGGATCGGATTGCCCCGACTTTGACGGCGCCTACATGATGAGCAACCTTGCTGCGCTTACCGGTTACCGCCGCGAGGACCTGGAAGCTGCCAGCCGCCGCTACCTGGACCATGCCCTGATGCATGAAGATCCGGACGGGAACGGATGGCTCCTGCACCGCCGCGACAGCGTACCTTCCGATTGGGTACCGCGACCGCACTGGATATGGAAGGAAGGAGATTCTTCGGCGTCTGCCGAACTCAGGGACGAGGACCCCAATCGAACTCATATCATGCTGGGATCCTGGTTCTACCCGCTCTCCATTGCGCTAATCAGCCACTTTTTAGGAGACACCGGGTATGAGGGGCCTTATCATTTAAACGCTCATTCGCTGCATGTCTGTAATGTGTTTAATGAAATAATGTAAACAGGTGAAATAGCCATGAGCTGTCAGGTATGAGGTTTTAGCGGCACACAAACCCGGTATGAATAAAAGCTGATACCCAACACCTAATAGCTTAAACCTTTTTATACACATGGAAAACAGGAGAACATTTCTGAAAACAATTGCCGCCCTGCCCCTGGTAACGTCTCTTGAAAAAGAAGCTACAGGCTATTTCCGGCAGGAGGAGACAGGGGTTTCATTGAAAAAAATCGGAACGGTCAGGATCAAAAAACCGACAGAGATCAGGAACTCTCCGTTCGGCATAGGTTGTGAAACCCTGGACAGGTCGCTCTGGGACCCGAAGGAAGTCTACCCCTGGATGGATGAGCTCCCGGTGAAATGGGCGCGCCTCCAAACCGGGTGGACGCGCGTAGAGCACCAGAAAGGCAGCTACGACTGGCAATGGCTCGACGAAAGCGTAGACGGGCTTATCCAACGGGGCTTTACGCCTTTTTTCAACGTCGGGTACGGCAATACGTACTATACGGAGGGTGATATGGGTTATCATCCGCTGGTAAGCGCCGAGGCAATGGCGGCCTGGAAAAAATTTGTGGTTGCGCTTACAAAGCGATATAAAAACAAGATCTCCCACTATGAGATCTGGAACGAGCCCAATCTGGGCGGCTTCTGGAAGCCCGGCAAAACCGACCCTCAGAAGTATGTACAGCTGGTCAGGGAGACCGCTCCACTGATCCGGCAGAACGCCCCCGATGCGGTTATTGTCGGAGGCGTAGTCTCCCGGTTGCCTTTCACCTACATCAAAGCGCTTTTTGAAGAAGGGCTCGGCGAACTGATCGATATATTTTCCTTTCATCCCTACACGACAATCCCGGAAAGTTACTCAGACAGGATCGTCGCATTGAGCAAGCTCGTAAAGCGCTACAAGCCGTCTATCGAAATATGGCAGGGAGAGAACGGCTTTGCTTCACAGCCCAACTCCACGGGATTCGTGGGAGAAGGCCCATGGACTGAGAATATCCAGGCTAAGATCATGCTGCGCCGGCTGCTTACCGATTGCTCGCTTGATCTCCCTATGAGCTTGTGGTTCCTGATCGTCGACCTGCACGACTATCCCAAGGGAACCGGCAAGGTCAATTACAAGGGCATCCTCAGGACCAAACCGGAAATCGCTCCCAAAGTGGCCTTCAAAGCTTTGCAGAACCTGGGAAGCCTCGTACATGGCAATGTAAGGACGACCAACTCGCTGATCAACCTGCTGGATGGAAACCGGGCCGCCGGAGAAGAGGAGTATAACCGTCTTGGAAATGGCACGGAGCCCACCCTGCCCGATACCAGGGCAACCACGCTTAAAACAGATAACGGTACCGTGCTGGCGTACTGGTCTACGGTAAAAGCGGGGGATGTACCTCTTGGCAAAAATGTCCATCTCTTCCTGTGGGATTGGGAAGATGCGGGATTCAGCGATCCTGTGCTCGTCGATCCGCTCCTGGGCGCTATTTACGAGATACCGGACCAGCAGCGATTTTACGACCGCGACAAGTACCGGATCAGCCAGGAAGCGCAGGTGTTCAGGCAGATCCCGTTACAGGATTATCCCTTGCTGATCATGGAAAGAAGCCAGGTTATCTAACCCGAAACAGACCTATGATGAAATCAATCAGCCTTCTTTTTGCATTATGCCTTGCAGCAAATGCATCAGCTCAACCCGGGAAAGGTACCTGGGATGTTTTCGCGCACGGCGCCAAAGGCGACGGTCAGGCGATGGATACCAGGGCGATACAAAAAGCTATCGATCAATGCCATGCTGCCGGAGGCGGGAAAGTCTACCTCCATAACGGCAGGTTCCTTTCCGGCACGCTTTACCTGAAAAGTAATGTAGCCCTTCACATCGAAGCCGGTGCGGTCCTCCTGGGCAGCGGCAACGCAGACGACTACCCCGATGCTGCTTCCGTCTATCCTACCTACGTTTCCGATACCATGACCAGCAAGGCGTTTATCTATGCGGAAAACGTGAAAAACATAGCGATCGAAGGCCGCGGTACCATCGACGGAAGAGGCGACGTGATCGACAAACGAGGGCTCAAAGATGCCTATCTTTTTCCCTCTTTTATGTATCGCCCCAGGATCATTCATATCCGGGGCTCGGAGCATGTGCGCGTGAAGGATATCACCCTTTTTAACTCCGGATCCTGGGTACAGACCTACCAGCAATGCACCGATCTTATCATCGACGGCATAACCGTCGACAGCAGGGAGAATAAAGACGTGGAGCAAAAGAACCGGGAGCATACCGCCAGGCATCGCAATACCGACGGCCTGGACCTGGTCGACTGCGAAAAGGTCCGCATCTCCAATTGCATGATCAACTCCGGCGATGACGCCATTTGCCTGAAAAGCTTTTCTCCGGATAAGGCCTGCCGGGACATTACCATATCCAATTGTATTGTCAGTGCCGGCGCCAGCGGAATTAAAATAGGGACGGAAACAGCTGGTGCATTTGAAGATATTACTGTACAGAACTGCGTGGTTTATGATACCTGGGGAGAAGGCATCGCCATTATGACCGCCGACGGAGCACGCATCGAACGGGTAATTATCTCCGGCATTTCGCTCAGGAACATCAAAAGATCGGGGATCTTCGTCAGGCTGAACACGCGAAACCGCACTTACGGCAGCAATTCCGCAGTGAACAAGCCTCATCTCAGGGATATTATCATAGAAAATATCCAGGGCTCGCGGCTGGCTTCGCTGGGTTGCTCCGTTACCGGGATAGAAGGGCTGCCTCTTGAAAATATAGTACTAAGCAATATCAATCTTGCTTTCGAGGGTGGAGTCAAGTCTGCTCCCGCCGTTTCGGAAATCCCGGAAAAGCAGAATGCCTACCCGGCAGGGGCCATGTTCGGGCCTGCTTTACCCGCTTACGGCTTTTTCATCCGGCATGTAAACGGTATGACGCTTGATAATGTACGTCTGAAGTTCTCCAGCGAAGATACCCGGCCGGCCATTGCCTGCAGCAACACCGAGGCGCTGGTCATCCGGCAACTGAAAGCGCAGGGAACAACAGCGACCAAGGCGCTGATCCACCTCGAAAATACGAAGAATACGCTCATTTCCGAAAGCCGGTCGCTATCGCCGATACCTGTCTTTACCGCTGTGGAAGGGAACAGGTCGCATAACCTGGTCCTGATGAATAATGACCTGAGCAATAGTGAGCAGAAAGTCGTTTTTTCAGACCCGGCAGCCAAAGCCTCGCTAAAAGAATTCAATAACATTGAATAACGTCCCCCGGAAAATCCCCGACGGACACTAAGCATACCTTGTCGCATGAAAAAGATCCGATTCAAATGCCTGCAGATCGCGCTGATCCTCTTCACGGGAGCGGCTTTCCTTTCCCTTACCCGGGATCTGCCCGCCGTTTTTCTCATCGGCGACAGCATTTCCATTCAATACGGTCCTTACCTCACACAGTATACCGACGGTGTGATACGCCTCAGCCGGAAGGAAGATGACGGTAAGGCGCTGAAAAACCTGGATGTGCCTACCGGCGCAAACGGCGGAGATTCCCGTATGGTGCTGGAATATCTTAAAAGCAAGCTCGGAGATACCGCTTTTCGTCCTGACTATATCCTGTTGAACTGCGGCCTGCACGATATCAAACGCGACCCGGTTTCCCGGAAAATCCAGGTAACCGAGACCGGGTACAGGAGCAACCTCTCCGCTATCATGTCTCTTCTGAAAGAGAAAGGTATTAAACCTATCTGGATCAGGACGACCGCGGTGGTCGATACGATTCACAACAGCCGCTCCGGGGCCTTCAAAAGATACGCGGAAGACCTTGCCAGGTACAACGCGATCGCAGACCAGGTTTGCCGGGAAAATAATATTCCGGCTATAGACCTGTACGGTTTCACCTTCAGGCTCGGAATCGCGCAGTTTACAGACCATGTTCATTATAAGGAAGAGGCGCGCGCGCTTCAGGCCGCCTACATTGCCGGCCAATTGACGCAATTAATCAAAGAGTAACCGGTACGAATACATGCAAACCTTAACCACCTTAGATTACTGGGCCGTAGCCATTTACATGCTGCTGATGGCAGGCATAGGCCTCTTCCTGGGCAAATTCGTCAAAAACATAGGCGACTATTTCAAGGGCGGAAATGCCATTCCCTGGGTGTCGGGGGCCATTTCCAACTTTATGACCAAATTCAGCACTTTTATCTTCGTCGCCTATGCCGGCATCGCCTACGAGCACGGCTTTGTAGCGCTGACGCTCATATGGAGCACGGTGCTGCCTGCGCTGGTCGGCGTGGCTTTCTTTGCGAAACGCTGGCGCCGGGCCGGGATCATGACCCCGATGGAACTGCTCGAAACCCGCTATAACATGCCGGTAAGGCAGCTTTTTTCCTGGCTTGGCGTTCTCTTCAAGATACTCGACAACATGGTCAGGCTCTACGCGCTCGGCCTGTTCGTCACCGCCGCCACTCCCCTGAGCCTGGAAATGTCTATCCTGGTTTGCGGCATTATCGTGGCCCTTTATACGGTAGTGGGCGGCCTCTGGGCGGTGGTGATCACCGATGTCGTCCAGTTTATCATCCTGATGGTGGCCACGCTTATCCTGGTCCCGCTTACGATCCAGGCCGCAGGAGGACTGCCGCAGATGAATCTGGCCATTCCCGAACATTTCACCTGGTTCAACGGTCCCAAAGGCATGCCTCTGTTCCTGATGGTCTACTACCTGATGATCCTGGTCAAGTATAGCGGCAACTGGACCTTCATCCAACGTTTTTACAGCGTGCGCGATGAGAGAGCCAGTGAAAAGCAGGGGCTGCTTACCGCTGTCTTTTTCTTCCTGTTCCCGGTCATCTTCCTGTTCCCCTCTATTGCGGCCAAAGCGATCATACCTGACCTGGCCAACCCGGAAATGGCCTATGTAAGCGTGTGCCTGAAGCTGCTGCCCACAGGTATCATGGGCCTGATGGTCGCCGCCATGTTTGCCGCTACCATGTCGGTTCTGAGCGGCGAATACAATGTAACGGCCGGCGTGCTGACAAAGGATATTTACCAGAGGCTCTTCAACCCCGGTGCTAAAGGCAAAGAAATACTTTGGGTAGGCCGCCTGATGACGCTGTTTCTCGGGGCGCTGATTACCGTAGGCGCACTGTATGTCGGCGGGTTCGGCGGCGCTTTCGAAGCCAACAAGCTGTTCACCGGCCTGTTTGCGCTCCCGATGACGCTGCCGCTCGTACTGGGTATCGTGCTGAAGCGGCCCCGTCCCTGGGGAGCGCTGGCAACGGTATTCGGGGGGATGATCCTGGGATTGTTCCTGAACAGCCAGCAAAACCTTTCCTGGGAAATGGCGACGCTGATAGAGATCCTTGCCTGTATCGCCATTTACCTGGTCTCAGGCATGATCCCGTCAGGTGACAGGGCCTATATCCAGCGGGTAGAGGCATTTTTCACAAAGCTCGCAACACCGCTTACAGAATCGGAAAAGCCAAAGGTAGATCCCGGCTTTGTACAGGTCATGAACAGGCTCTACGCGGTGGCGCTGGTGGTAACCGGCCTTTTATTTGCGGCAATGAGCCTGCCTTCCATCCGGGTTACCAGCGGACAGCTGGCTTTTGGCGCCGGTATTTTGTGCCTTGCCGCAGCCATTTTCCTCTGGACAAAAAATGCTTTGCCAAAGGTCCGGGAAGAAATGGTAAAAGAAACAGAATTAAATACATGAAACAGCCATGAGCGGACCTAAAGCAAACAGCGATGAATAACGATAAGATGCGTAGCATCGGCCGGTTGTTTAGTTCCCGGTTTCAACCGGGGGCTATCAAATGATTCGAGACTACGTCTCTATCGTCCCTATATAATAATTTAATCACATTGTCTAATTATCTCATCATCATATGAACTACATCGAAAACAAAGTATATTTTATAACCGGCGCTTCCGGCGGTATCGGAAAGGCGACCGCCGTCACACTCCTGGAATCGGGAGGAAAAGTATTTGATTTCAGCAGAAGAAGAAAGCTCACGGATACCGTGACGCACGACAATCTCCGGTCTTTCCAGGGAGATGTCACCTCGGAGGCAGATGTTGCAGCGGGCTTTGCCGCATGCGTGGCCGTCTTCGGCACAGTCGATGTCCTGGTCAATAATGCAGGCATAGGACTGCTTACCACAGACCTTTCCGAAACCGACCTTGAAACCTACGAAAAGATGGTGAACGTAAATATGAAAGGTGTTTTCCTGTGCAACAGGGAAGCGCTCAGGATCATGAAGCCCCGACAGCAGGGACACATCATCTCCGTTATTTCCATGGGAGGCCAGCGCACCAATGCCAACGCGCCGGTCTATTGTGCCTCCAAATTCGGCGCCAGGGGGCTCAGCAGCGGTCTGGCAGACCAGGCTATCAGGCTGGGCATCAAAGTAACCGATGTAAATCCGGGGCCTACCGACAGCGACTACTGGGGCGACCGGAAAGTTCCCCGCGAGAAATTCCTCAAAACCGAAGACGTCGCCAGGGTGATCCGCTTCGTGCTCAACCAACCTCCTGAAGTGCTGATACGGGAAATCAATTTTGACAACATTAAATTTCTTGCCGGGTAGGAACTACGTTATCCTTTCCCGCGTCCATCCGCCAATATAAAATCACATCTATAGCACATAAAACTTTTTTAAGACTATGAATTCGACCGGTCTGGATATAAAATCTCCTTTCCCGATTCCCGTTACGGAAATGAGAGCGCGCTATCTTCAACTATACACCGGAGCTATCAACGATGTGCTACGCTTCGACTACCAGATACACGCGACAAGCCTGCCTTCGGGGTTTGCACCGTTGCGCGAGGACATGAAAATGGTGGGGCTCGCCTTCACCATCAAGGGCGGGCCCGATATCACCACCGACGGGGAAATGGAAACCCGTGCGGAAATGCTGGAAGCACTGCACCAGGATTCTGTCGTGATATGGGATTGCACCGGCGACACTGTTACTTCGCAATGGGGGGAAGTCATGACCATGGCAGCCCTCCGCGCCGGGTGCCGCGGGGCGGTCGTCAACGGGATCCGCGACACGGAGGCCATACTCAGCCAGAAATTCCCGGTTTTTCACAAATACAAATCCAATACCGGGATGCTCGGAAGGTTCAGGATGTTCCACTACCAGAAGCCTGTGCTGATGGGCGAAGTAGTGGTAAAGCCCGGCGACTGGATCTTCGGCGATATAGACGGCGTGATCGCCATTCCGCAGGAAATTGCCTATGATGTGCTCCTGGCTGCCGAAAAAATTATCAACAGGGAGAGCGAAATTAAAAAAATGGTAAAAAGCGGGATGAGCCCGACCGAAGTAGTGAAGAATGGCGGGTACTTTTGAACGGCTGTCGGTTATGGATAAATCTGCCGGAAAACGGGCTTTCATTTCGGCATCCGAAGAGCGCCGGATACGTGAAGGGCTCGCTTCAGGAGATACCGTTATGCCGCCATTCTTCCGAGCGCTCGAAAAAAGGGTTTACAGTCGTTTGGGCAGGAACCTCGACCATCTCGGAGAAACGACCGAGTGGTATTACCCGGCTGCCGAATACCTGTCCGACGCCGCCCTGCTGTACCTGCTGCAACCGGAAGAACGTTTGGGAAGCTGGCTGCATGGTATAACCCTGGAGCTTATACGCAAGCCTGCTTACGACTGGGCCGGCCCCGGATTCCGCGACCATTCGGAACCGCTTACAGGTCACCTGGAAACCGCCCATCTCTGCTGGGCGGCATCGGCGGTGCTGGACCTGGCGCCGGACCTTTTCGATCGGCAGGAAATACAGGAGATCAGGAAGGCGCTGATGGAAAAAGGGATTACGCTCTGTAGCCGCTGGCTCGGAAAGAACACGCACTTAGCCAACTGGCGGGGTATTTTGGTTTCCGGAATCGTCGTAAGCGCTGCGGTACTTGATGAAACCGGGATCCTGGACCGGTATATCCCGGAGCTGGACCTCTGCTGCCAGGCCTTCCAGCCGGACGGATCCTATGGCGAATCGCTCCAGTATGGCAATTACCTGGCTTTCGCTCTGATGCTGGCTTACGAATCTGTCGTAAGGAAATACCCGGAACGAGCCGCAGAGCTCGACCTCAGCACCTATGCAAAAGGGATCCGCTGGATAGCCGCCAGCATGTTTTATGCCAGGCCGCTCGCAAATTGGGTAACAGAAGAACCGGTCGCGAGGGCGGCAAACTTTAATGACAGCGCAGCCCTGTTCAGATCGTCGGGAGATTTGCTTTTGCATATCGCAGCCAGGCATACCCATCCGAAAGAAGCCGGCCTTGCGAGGTGGCTGTTTGATCAATATTATGCTCCCGTCCCGGAGCAGGGGCCTCATGAGCTGGCTACATTCGGGATGTGCAACGACTGGGGATTTCTTACGCTGCCTCTCTTGACAGCGGCTCCCCCGCCCGTATCGCCCCCGGAAGCCGGGCTGCCGGAGGTTTCGGCGTTCAGCAACGGTCACACCTTTATCCGCGACGCCTGGAACGGGAAAACGGTGATCGCCATCAATGGCGGCGGCGATCCGCTCAACGGACCTGGCCACCTGCATGGCGACCTCAACAGCTTTATCCTGGTACACAACAGCGAAAGATTGCTTGCCGATCCGGGGCACAGCTGCTACCGCAATCTTATCCACGGGCTGGAAAGCTCCTCACAAACCCATAACACCTGTACATTCCTGATGGATAGCGATTCCCTCGGGCTGCAGGAAGACAGGGCCAAAGCATCGCTTCTCGAGCAGAAAAGCATTCTTCCCAGGCGCAGGATCCTTCCCGGCGGACCGGGAGAGCCGGTAGACCGGCAGAACAAACGCCTGATCGTTTACCGGGATCGGGAAGTTTCGGTCGTCGGCTCCGAGTGCAGCGGCGCCTATGGCAAACCTGTTGAGCTATTCGAAAGATTCTGGATCCTGGCCGGGAGCCATGCACTTTTTATCGTAGATCACATCCGCGCATCCGAGCCGGTCTCGACTGTCTGGAACTGGGTCGTCAATAACCGTGACGGCAAAACGGGAACCCGGATGCAGGACAACAGCCTCGAAGTTTTGCGAGGAGAAGCAGGCATGAAGCTTTTCCATTCCGGCAGCGGCGTACCGGGATACCCTGCTTATGGCTATATGCATGACGCATACCACGTGAGGCCGGCGCAGGCGGGAGAAGGCAGGCCGGGCAGCGGACTGGTATTCCGCTTTACCGAAAAAAAGAGCGCGCTCACCCGGACAGCCGTCCATGCCATAGCGCTCGATACTCCCGAACGCATTGCAGAATGGAGAATGAAACAGGATAATGGCTATATTACGCTGGAAAGCCCGGGAGAAACCTGGACGCTGGGCTTCCCGGAAGACGCCTACCTAACCCTGATATCCGGCGGCATCCGGAGAGATATCCGCAGGGCGGGCGAAAATTACATTTGCAGTGACCCCAATTAATATGAGCAACACAGAAAGATTAACATTTACCGGGATCGACCACCCTGCCGTGGCCGCCGACGACGTCGAAACCCTCGCCAACTGGTATTGCGAGGTGATCGGCTATGAAAAATGGTTTTTTCATCCCAAACCGGTCTGGATGCTCAAAGCTCCCGACGGCACCTTGCTGGAGATCATGCCGAAAGACCATACGCTCCGCCAGGAACGCACTACCTGGACGCCCGGCTGGTCACACGTGGCGTTCCGCGTAAAAGACATACACCAGGCTATTGCCTGGCTCGATTCCAGGGGAATTACCTGGGCGGGCGAAGTGATCGACGCCATCGGGGGAGGAAAAGTGAGAAACTGCTTCGACCCGGAGGGCAATATGATCCAGGTACTGCAGCGGGAACTATGATACCGGCAGCCATACAACAATACCTAACCAACAATGAGAGCATTATTCTACCAGGGCAATAAGACATTTGCCATAAACGATACCCGGCTCCAGCCGCTAAAGGAGGGGGAAGTACGATTGAAAGTAGCCTACTGCGGCGTCTGCGGCACGGACATACACGTCTACCATGGTCATATGGACCAGCGGGTAAAGCCTCCCCAGATCATCGGCCACGAGGCCTCCGCCGTGATCGAAGAAACCGGGGAGGGCGTTTCCGGTTGGAAACCCGGCGATAAGGTAGCCGTAAGGCCCCTGCAGACCGGGACAGAAGATCCTTCGGACAACGGCTGCGCGCATATCGGCAGGAACATGAAGTTTATCGGTGTCGACACACCGGGAGCCATGCAGCAATACTGGACCGTACCCGCTTATACGCTTCACCGGCTGCCGGATACGCTTTCTTTACAGACTGCCGCGCTGATCGAGCCGCTGGCAGTAGCATGCCACGATGTTCGTCTCGGGGAAGTCCGGCCGGGAGAGCAGGTAGTCGTCATCGGCGGTGGCCCGATCGGTTTGCTGATCGCCATGGTGGCACGTGAAAAGGGGGCAACGGTGACGATCTCGGAGATCAATGAAGCGCGTCTCGAGCTGGCGGCATCGATGGGGTTCCGGACAGTCAATCCTCTCCGGAACGACCTGGTCGGGGAAGTGGAAAGCATCACTTCAGGCGCTATGGCAGACGTAGTATTCGAAGTATCGGGCGCCCAGGCGGGTATTTCTATGATGACGCAGCTCCCGCGGGCAAGAGGACGGGTCGTCATGGTGGCTATCCACGCGCAGCCCAGGGAGGTCGATGTATTCCGGTTCTTTTTCCGCGAGCTGAAGCTCATCGGCGCCAGGGTATATGAGCCGGAGGATTTCGACGAAGCCATTGCCTTTACCGTTTCGGGGAAGCTTCCGCTGGACCGGCTGATCACGGAGGTGCTCCCGCTTGAAAAGGCGCAGGAAGCGTTTGAGGCGATCGATGCCAACCCGGCGGGGATGAAGTTTTTGCTGGAAATCTGAAGGCAGGAAACAACTACTTCCCCTTATCCACCACCAGCTCCAGCATCTCTATCAGCCCGATGGCCTCCGCATTCCCGGACAAGGGGAAGCGCTCCGTCCCTGAATAGATCAGGAACTTGTGCGTTGCTCCTACATCTTCGCAGGCTGTATGGAAACCCCTGCCTAAGACCGGTGCTGCCGATCTCTTGATCTCTATGGCCCACACTTGGTTGCCAGGACCTTCCAGGATAAGGTCTATTTCTGCCTGCGCTGCTGTTCTATAGTAGCTATATTGCCATTTGTCCGATATACAGGAGATAATGTTCTCCACTACAAAGCCTTCCCAACTGGCTCCTGCAACCGGATGACCGAGCAACGTTTCAAAATCCGGGATGTTCAACAGCCTGTGCAAAAGCCCGGTGTCACGGAGATATATCTTAGGGCTTTTGACCAGGCGTTTCTTTGTATTCCCTGACCATGGCTGGACCTGTCGCACCATATAAAAGTCGGTCAGGATATCCAGGTAATTCCTGGCCGTGGTATGGCTCACTTCAAGACTTTTGCCTATCTGGGATAATCCTGCCTGCTGTCCGTGGTAGTGCGCCAGCATAGTCCAGAATCTTTTCATCCTGGTTGCAGGTACTTTAGGCCCCATCAAAGGAATATCTCGCTCCAGGTAAGTAGAGACAAAATCGCCGCGCCACTCCCAGCTTTCTGTGTCAGTTCCCGCCAGGTAGCTGCCGGGAAATCCGCCTCTGAACCATATCTTCAAAGGATTGAAGCCCAGCGGGTCGGTTCTGGATATTTCCAGTGCCGAAAAGGGGCTCAGCTCCAGGTATCTTATCCTGCCTGCCAGGGTCTCTGAAGATTGCTGCAGCAGGTCTCGCGAAGCCGATCCCAACAATAAAAACTGGCCGGAATTTTCCCCTGCCCTCCTTCTGACATCTACCAATCCTCTCAGGAGTCTGAACAAATCAGGCCGTCTCTGTACCTCGTCGATAATCAAAAGCTGGCCGGCAAAGCCCCTTAAATAGCCTTCGGCATCATCCAGTTTGCTTAAATCGGTATCCAGCTCCAAGTCAAGATATGATGACTTTTTACGTATGTCTTTTTCAGCAACCTGCAATGCCAGGGTAGTCTTTCCAACTTGTCTCGGCCCGAGAAGAGCGACTACCGGCATATTGTTCAACGCCTTGAGCAATTTACTTTCAAGATTACGTTTTATCATGTTATTTGCAAGTTGTACTTTCAATTCGCAGTAAATTTGATACAAATTGCATCAAATTGAAAGCTTTAATTTGATACAATTTGTAAACTCCCTTTTATCCCGACCAGCCAGGTATTGATCATACTTTTAAGAACCGCCCCAAAGATGTCTAAAATTTTCATTCTACGCCCCTCACATTTTCAAGGAGCAGGCTTTGAGGTAACATCAACAACAGGTGCATACAAAATTATATATTTCCTTTTCCCGGCGGCTTTTAGTAATTACCTTTGCATAAGGAAACTAAATCCAAGTTCGTGGGCACACGTTTTCTTTCCGTTTTCTTCCTCTCGCTGATGCTTATCAAAGTATGCATCATACCCCTTATATACCTGGATTTTGAGCTGCGCCACGATTACATCGTAAAAAACCTCTGTATCAACAAAAGCAGGCCCGAGCTCAATTGCGACGGTAAATGTTATCTGGCCAAACGGATCGCAGCCGCCAAAGAAAAGGAGCAGCAGGAAGCCGGGCAGAATTTTATCTCCAAATTGTGTGAAACCCTGGCGGAGCCGGCCGGACCTTTCCGTGTCGCCCTTCCTGAGCACCCTTTCATACCGGTTTCCGACAAAATTTCCTTTTCATATACTTCCGGCCTCAATGGCGTGACGCCCGTTTCAGGCGTTTTCCACCCCCCGCTTATATCCTGACCCTGCTCTCTGTCGTTTCTAAAGCAGGTAAGCCGCGAATTCACGAATTGTACAGGTTGCCCGTTGCATTGATAGCTTTTCAACGGATGTTCTCATTCGTGTAAGCCCTGATTAGCGCATTCGTGGCCATATCCATGCAGATAGAGAGGCCCTTACTCCAATATTCATATCATTTTCATTTGCCCGCGGCGTATTTCCCGGGCACCTAATTTTCTTTCAAAATGTCAGACAAAAGCAGTCTGTTCAGACACTCTCTTTTGCTCGCTATGGCGGCAGGCCTGTGCTGGTCATGCGATACCAAAGATCCCGCTCCTCCGGGCGGAAACCTGAGGATTGAATTCGATAACGTCGTAGGAGACAAAAACCTGGTTTTAAATGGGGTCAGCTACGAAAATGCTACCGGGGAAGATTTTGTCGTCACGAAATTCAACTATTTCGTTTCCAATTTCAGGCTGTACAAGACAGACGGCAGCGTCTTTACCGTGCCCCAGGACTCCTGCTATTTCCTTGTAAAAGAAGATAACAGAGCCTCGCAGTTTGTAACATTAAAAAACATTCCGACCGGCGATTACGACCATGTCGAGTTTATGGTCGGCGTCGATAGCCTGCGCAACACCATGCCTGAAGCGAAGCGTACCGGCGCGTTGGATCCAGGCGGGGATATGGCCGGCGACGGGATGTACTGGGCCTGGAACTCGGGCTATATTTTTGTAAAGCTGGAAGGAAGCTCCTCTTTCGGCAACCCGACCAACGACAAATTCTACTATCACATCGGGCTCTATGGCGGATACGACAAGCCGACCGTCAACAATACCCGGATCGTCAAAATCAAATTCGGGGACGACCTCGCCAGGGTAACGGAAGGCCATACGCCCGAAGTGCACCTTTTTGCAGACGTGCTTAAGTTTTTTGACGGACCCGCCACAAATCTGAGTATCGCAGAGTACCCGGGTATTATGGCCGCCGAGGTGCACAGGCCTTACACGCAGAAAATCGCAGATAACTATAAGCAAATGTTCTCCTACGATCACATCCATTAGCTTTATGATGTCCGCTGAAAAGAAATATGCCGTTTCCGGGCTTCTTGCGTTATGGCTGCTCACGGTCGTCGCCGTATCATGCGGGAAGAAGAACGACGACCCTGAACCCGAACCGGGCGGTCCTACGCCCTACAATTGGGTCAAGCCTGTCCATTTCCCCGATCCGGTGTACGATTTTTCAAAGAATCCGCTTACGAATGAAGGCATCAGACTGGGCATGTTCCTTTTCTACGACGGGATTATGTCGCGCACAAACGAGATAGGCTGCGGCACCTGTCACCAGCAGCAGGCGGCTTTTACGCACCACGGTCATGAGCTCAGCCACGGAGTAGACGACCTGATCGGTACCAGGAACTCGCTTGCGGTACAGAACATGGCCTGGAGCCCGCGCTTTTTCTGGGACGGTGGCGTTCACGATCTTGATTTCTCACCGCTTAACGCCATAGAGAACCCGGTCGAGCTCGACGAGTCGGTGCCATCCATTATCGAAAAGCTAAAGGCCGGGCCCCGGCCCGGGGCAAAAATGCCGGTCGACTACCCGCAGCTTTTCAGGGAAGCTTTCGGCACGGAAGAGATCACGACCGGGCGCACGATGCGTGCGCTGTCGCAGTTCATGCTCACAATGGTTTCGGCTACCTCCAAGTACGACTTCTACCTGATGGGAGACCAATCGGCCCTGAATACGCAGGAAAAAGAGGGAATGCTTCTATTTGAAAAAAACTGCTCTTCCTGCCACGCAGGGGTGCTCCTCACGGATCACTCTTTCCGGAACAACGGCCTGGTCCCGATGCGCATCAATGACAGGGGGCATTCCGAGATCACGGGCGACAAAGCCGACAGGTACAAATTCAAAGTTCCCAGCCTCAGAAACGTCGGCGTCACTTTGCCTTATATGCACGACGGGCGCTACCACTCCCTGGAAGAAGTATTGAGCCACTACAGCGACTCCGTCCGGCTTTTCATGAAGTCCGGCTCCGAAGCGGTCGAAACGCTCGACCCGCTTCTGGCCAATCCCGAAAAGCCCGGGATACCGCTTACAAAAAGCGAGCAGCAGGCTATTATCGCCTTCCTGCATACGCTGACCGACGAAATATTCCTGAAAGATCCGAAGCTCGCCGACCCGGGGATAGGGAATGCGCTGTGAGGAGAGGAGGAAGGGGTGAGAGGGAGAAGGATGAAGAAGGGACACATCATCACATCATCACATCATCACATCATCACATTATCTAATTGTCTAATTGTCTAATCATGAAAAAGATATTTATTCCATTCATACTTTTTACGCTCGCCTCACTGAGGGGATTTGCCTGCGACGTATGCGGCTGCGCAAACAGCGGCTCCTATTTCGGGCTGATGCCGCAGTCGCACAAATCGATTATAGGCGTAAGGTACAACTACCTTTATTTCGATACGCATCCCGACAGCAAGCTGCTGGCAACAAAGGAAACTTTCAACGTAGCAGAGCTTTACGGCAGATTTTTCCCGTTCAAAAGGGTACAGGTAATGGCTTTTGTTCCGTATCGGTTCGATGAGCAGGTGACGTCTGCCATCACCAAGAAGAACTCCGGCCCGGGCGATATCACGGCGCTGGCCAGCTACAGTATTTTCAACGGCCTCATGGACGGTGAAAGCAGCTCCGATTTCACACATTCTTTCCTCGCAGGCGGAGGCGTCAAGCTGCCTACCGGCAAATTCAGGTACAACGAAAACGACCCGTTGCAGGTAGCAAATGCAAATTTCCAGCTGGGAACAGGGAGCGTAGATTTTATTTTAAACGCTTTTTACACGCTCAACTGGAAAAAATGGGGCCTATCGACCAACATTTCCCGGAAATTCAACACTAAAAACGCTGAAGGCTACCGGTTCGGAAATCAGCTGTATGGCTCTGCCGATCTTTTCCACACCATCAGCCTGGGCAGGCTGAGCCTGATGCCCGGCATCGGTATCTACGGAGAATACTCGGCACATGGCAGGCAAAACGATGTGATACTGGATATTACCGGCGGGACAATCATAAACGGAAGCGCAGGCCTTACGCTCTTTGCCGAAAAATGGATGTTGGGTATAACCGCTCAAAAGCCCGTTCACCAGAAAAGTGCTTCGGGCCATGTTTTCCTCAGGGACCGGCTCCAGGTACAGCTCGGCTTTCTGTTCTGATTCGCCTGAAGCGTCTCCCTATTTATTTTCTTTTACTCGCAGCTAACTGCTAAAACCTTTATACATATGAAAGCAATCCTGCTTCCAGTCATTTTCCTTACCGGAATATGCGCTTGTTTTATTTCCTGTACAAAAGAGGAGATAGTAGAACAAGTTGTTGTTGCACCCTCGGAAGCCACGCTGGTGCTTGATGCCCGTGTAGGCAACGAAGATTTTTCGCTGAACAGGGACTTCACCATTGGCGGAATTACCTATAATTTCGAAAAGCTGCGCTATTGGATCAGCAATATCGTACTGGTCAACGAAAACGGGACCGAATATGCTGTGCCGGATTCTTATTTCCTGATGGAAGAAGTGGGAAACCTGGATCTGACAGGCACCATATCCGACAGGAATATCGTGTACCCGGCCAATAAGCGCGAGGAAGTGGTGCTCGCCAAAATCCCGGAAGGGAACTATAACACCCTACGCTTTTCAGTAGGCGTCGATCAGAAGCATAATGACAATCTCAGCCTCCAGCCGGGTGAGCTGTCTATCTCGAATGGCATGAGCAATATTTCCTGGATGTGGCATACCAGCTATATCTTCAGCTCGATCGGTGGAAAAGCCGGGGCAAACGCTAAAAAATTTGTAGCTGAAACAGGTTTGAACGATAATTACAAAACCGTGACGGTTGCTCTTTCCTCTCCCCTTAAAGCTGAGGCCGGCGCTTCGCCCAGGGTGATTGTCAACCTGGACGTTGCTAAAGTACTGGAAGGTATCGACCCGGTAACCAATCCCACCATCGGGGCGGGTCAGCCGGAAGCGATGAAGACCATCGCCGATAATTTTTCACAAAAAGCTTTCGGCTTCGCTTCGGTACAATAAAGGGCGGCTTTGAAGTTGGCAGGGATAAAAAATACAGCGCGGGCCGCAGGGCTGGCATTATGGCTGGCTGCCTGCAACGCCGGGAAAACGGATATCCCGCCGGCAGAAACGCCGCTGGTACGTATTCCTGCCAACTTCCCTTCCCCCCGGCTCAACGCCGACAATCCCCTGACCCCGGAGGGCGTGGCCCTGGGCAGGCAGCTCTTTTACGACAAACGGCTTTCCGGGAACAACCGTATAGCTTGTGCCTCCTGCCACGACCCGGCAAAATCGTTTAGCGACGGCGTAGCTTTAACGAGCGCGGGTGTAACCGGAACACCCCTGCTCAGGCATTCCCCCGCTCTTATTAACCTTGCCTGGGCCAATACGGGTCTCTTTTGGGACGGCGGCTCCACCAATCTCGAATCCCAGGCGCTGGCGCCGCTCAGAGCCGAAGACGAAATGCACCAGGACCTGGTAGAACTGGTGGAAGAGCTAAGCGCTGTACCGGATTATGTCTCCGGGTTCAGGAAGGCCTTCAATGATGATATCCGTCCCGGCTATGTGATGATGGCATTAGCGCAGTTTCAAAGGACACTCGTATCTGCGGATTCACGTTACGACAAATTTGTCAGAAGAGAGGACGATGAAGACCTGTCTCCTATGGAGAAAGAAGGACTTCTTTTAGTCCGGCAGAAATGTCAGTCCTGCCACAGCACCGACCTGTTCACCGATTTTTTGTATCATAACAACGGCCTTGATCCGGTATTCCCGGCTGAGTCTTATGACGGGTTATATACGGGCCGCTACAGGATAACCTACGACAGGCAAGACATGGGAGCCTACAAAACCCCGACGCTAAGAAACCTGAAATTCACCGCCCCGTTTATGCATGACGGAAGGTTTTCGACACTAAAACAGGTAATAGACCACTATTCGGAGGGGGTCAGGTCTTCCGAAACGCTTTCACCTTTCATACCTGAAAACGGGTTCCGGTTTAGCGAAAGAGAGAAAGAAGCGGTTCTTGCCTTCCTGGAAACCCTTACGGATGCAGCTTATACCGTAAACCCCGGTTTTACCGCACCATAACGAATCACGCAGGTTATCCGCATCAAATTGTCTGAGAGAATAGCACCCATGTAAGGTAAATCCGTAATTTTGTGGCGTTTTTATTTAGGCACGTAAGAGATCCTGATGATATGAGAACTTCCGATCAAGCTACAGAGTCCTGGCTTCAGCGTTTGAAGGAAAAATGGTCCCTTTCCAGCTATTGGCAGGTAGTAGCGGTGTTGGTAGTATTTTCGCTGGCAGGCTCATCGGTAGTGGCGCTGCGTAAATGGCTGTTTGAAATTCTTGCCTATACTGACCAGACGCCCATGTGGCTGAAAGTCATTACTTATCTCGCCTTCGTATTTCCGGCTTACCAGGTTCTGCTGTTGTTCTATGGGTTCATCCTGGGCCAGTTTCATTTTTTCTGGTCGAAGGAAAAGCGCATGATCCAGTGGGTAGCAAAGAAGGTTTCAAGGTAGAGATCAGTCTTTCACCGCCCAAAGCCGCTATGACCGGCAGGCTCAGTAGTGATCGGCTCCCAGCAGCTCCAGGGAAATTCCCTGCAGATACCTACCGGGCATCAGCTGGCAAGAAAGCCTGCTCCGGGGTGTCGCGTCGGGAATGACATCCAGCGTTTCCAGCTCCTGCCACCCGGGTTCGGGCAGCCGGTCCAGCCCGTCGACAATCTTACAATGGCAGTCGGCGCATAATCCCATTCCTCCGCAGGTCGCACGCATTTTATAGCTGAAAGTTTTCAGCACTTCCATCAGGTTATACTCCGCATCCCCGGGGATTTCTATATTCCGGACATTCCCGCTCCGGTCTTTGATGGTCAGCCTAACCGGCTCAGAATCCGTGAACGCCATAAACCGTGGTATATTTAAAAGTCCTTTTCTTATCGGGGTATACGATATGGAAGGCGCTTTGCGCCATCAGAGCCGCTTCGTGGAAGCCGCATAATATCAGCTTCAGCTTGCCGGGATAGGTATTGATATCGCCGATAGCAAAAATACCGGGTACATTGGTAGCATAATCGAAAGTGTTTACCTCTATCGCCGCATGATGCAGGTTGAGCCCCCATTCTGCAATCGGGCCGAGCCTGGGCGTCAGCCCGAAAAGCGGAATAAAGAAGTCGGCCTTAATGCCGCCGGCCGAGCCGTCGGCATGCTCCAGCCGCACAGCCTCGAGGTGATCCTCTCCTACAAGACCGGTCACATTGGTCCGGAGCAGCAGGTCTATTTTTCCTTCACCAGCCAGGTCGAACACCTTCCCGGCCGAATCGGGAGCTCCCCTGAAAGAATCGGAACGGTGAACCAGCGTTACCCTTTCGGCGATACCGCTGAGAAAGAGCGTCCAGTCAAGAGCAGAGTCGCCGCCGCCCGCGATCACGACGTGCCTGTCGCGGTAGATCTCCGTATTCCTGATGAAATAATTAACTCCCCTTCCTTCAAACCGCGCCAGGTTTTTCAGCTCCGGCTTCCGGGGTTCGAAGCACCCGAGACCGCCCGCTATAACGATAACCCTGGCTTCTACAATGGAATTTTCGCTCGTCCTGATGAGGAATTCACCGGTTTCCAGCTTGATCACTTCCTCTACCTTTTCACCAAGCGTAAAGGTCGGCCTGAAAGGAGCTATTTGTTCCTTCAGGTTTTCGATCAGCTCCTGGGCATTGATAGCCGGGAAGCCCGGGATGTCGTAAATAGGCTTCTGCGGATAAATTTCAGACAGCTGGCCACCCACCTGCGGCAGCACGTCGATCAGGTGGCAGCGCATTTTCAGCAGCCCTGCTTCAAAAACAGCGAACAGCCCTACCGGACCTGCTCCTATAATGCATACATCTGTGATTACTTTATTTTCCATTTCCTTATCGTTTTGATGCGAATTTGGGACGGAAAACAAAGGTTATCAAACGATTAATCGTTATATCCCATTACTTTTGGTTATGGAGCCCGGATAGAAGTATCGGGAAGCAGCGCCTTCAGCCATCACGGTTCCAGGGAGATGGCCAGCTCCTGCCTTCGTGTGCCCGGGGAAGATACAAGGATGGAGCCCGCCGTCAGCGTTATCTCCCGCCATTCATGCGGGTTCCTGGCAAATGCTGCGGTCTGAACCTGCACGAGCTTCTGCTGCGGCCCCAGGTGGCGCACCAGGTTTTCATGATTATGGCCCGACAGGATCAGTTTCAGGGAAGGGTGGCCCGACAAAATATCATAGAGCTCGCTGCCCGCCGTGTCCTTCCCGAAGGGGATATGCATCAAGACGATTTCTACGTCGTCTTTCGATTCGTTCAGCTGCTCTTTCAGCCACTCCAGCTGGATCCGGTCGAGATAGGGCGGCTTGCCTTTTTCATATTCTCCCGCGGAGTTATACCCGTTATCGAGAAAGATAAGCCTGTATTGTGTTCCCCCGGCTGTCAATAACCTGCTGTAATAAGTCCCCTCACCAAAGGCCTGGGCAGAGCGGATCCAGGCGGCCCGCGCTTTACCCGCAATCCGCTGGGATGAAGTCATCCGCTCCCCGTCCCACCCGTACGCAGCAATGTCATGATTGCCCAGGTTCAGAAAAACCGGTATCGGGTAGCTGTTGATAAGCCGGGCAAATCTTTCGATCTGGTAAACCTGTTCCTCGCCAGTCGCAGTTGCCGCCCCGTAAAAATCTATCATATCTCCTGTAATTGCCGCAAAACGGGTACTTTTTGAGGTCGACAGGGAGTCCAGCATCTTCTTCAGCGGGCCGATGCCGTTCCCGTAATGCTTTCTCAGCCGGATTATATCGGGATGGCAGTGCTCGAGTCCGAAAATAAGATGCGTATCGGTGATATGCACAAATGACACCGTGTCGGATTGGGCAGAAGCGGGCCGCGGAAACGATATCGTAAAAAGACCGCAAGCCAATGCGGACAGGCGGAGGAGCCGGGAAAAATTCATAAGTTGTAAAAGGGTTTGTTTTTAATTTACTTTTGAGGATGCAGCTCCAGGGAATCGGTTACCTTTCCCTGCTGGTCGACCACTTCTATCAGCAGCTTCCGGTCATCCGCCTTAGCCCTGAGCAATGCATTGTTCGAATTGACCAAAACCGGGAATTTGTGGTTGCCGGCGGTAGCTGCCACCTTCATATGGCGGTGCAGGTGTCCGCTGAGCATTACCTGGGCCCCCGCGTCATTCAGCAGCGGTACAAACTTGGCAGCGACCTCGCCTTCTCCGTGCCAGCCGCCGAAGGGCGGCATATGGCATATCACGACCTTGTAAGGCGCGTTCACATATTCCGGCCGTTTCAGGGCTTCCTTCAGCCATTCGGCCTGTTCCGACCGGTAATGATCCATATTGACGATGCCTGAGTATTCTATGTCCGAATCGGGCTTGTCTTCGCCGCAATCCAGCACGACAAAACAAATGGGTCCCCTTCGAACGAGGTAATACAGGTTGCCCGTCGAGGTCGGGAAATAGTCGGGGAACGGGCTTGCATACTGGCCTCTTGTTTCATGGTTCCCGCGGGCGTAGTACATCGGGACCTCGCCTGCAAAAACTTTCGTACCCGTATCCATAAAATCGGTAAACATCTGGTCTTCCGTGCGAAGGTCGTTCGCCATATCCCCGTTGAAAAACACGAGGTCCGTTTTCTTCAGATCCAGGTAGCCCAGGAGCTTTTCCATCACGTCATTACGTCCGTGTATATCGTTCACAACTCCGAAAATAACTTCTTTCTGATCCGGCCTGCCGGTGGTAAAGCGGAGCGGCGCGACACGGTATACCTGGGTAGCTGCCACATCGCCGTACAGCACTTTGGCTCCCACGTGGCTGAGCACTTCCCGGGAATATACGCGGTAGCGGTAGGCGGTTCCCGGCGTAAGGCCTTTCAGCGTCACCTTGTGCAGCTTCGAAATATTTTTAAAGCCGTGGGAGCTGGCAAAAAACCGGGGGCGCTCCTTCTGGTAAAAGTGGGTGCTGTCATCAGGCGCCAGCTCTACCCAGCCCGTTGCCTCCGAGTCTGTTGTCCAGACAATCGTCACACCGGTATCGTGAAGCGCCTGCAGGTAAGGGCCGTGCGTAATTTTGATGTTACTTTGGGAGAAAGCAGGCAGAGCGGCTAAAAGCCCGGCCGCAAAAAGCAATATTTTTCCCCGCATTTTACAATGGTTTACGAAAGATGTAAGGCAGATCATTCTGTAAAAGTAGAAAACCCGTGTCATTTTACCATCAGGCCGTCAGCTCTTAAAGAAAAACGGGCAACGCATTGCCGGATTGACAGGCGATTGAATGTTTTAACTAAAAATTGTTACTTTGCATATAGCTCGGTCAAATTGCCATTGCTTCCGTTCATGTACCCATAACCCGGCATGCGTCCCAAACTGATCCTACAAGAAGACCCGGTAAGCCCGCTGTGGCAGCTGCTCTGTTCGGGAGATAAGGACGCGTTCGGTCAGATTACCGAAAATTGTTACAAGCCGCTGTACCACTACGGCACGAAATTTACTGATGACCGCGAGCTGATTAAAGATTGCCTCCAGGACCTTTTCCTCGATATATGGGAAAAGCGCGCTCATTTATCTGGGGTCGCAAATCCGCGTCCCTACCTCTTCCAGGCTTTTCGCAACAATCTCCTGCGCCGCACGAGAAGGGTATCCAGGTTTTCGGAAATCGGGGCGGAGGATGAGCTGGAGTTCAGCTCTTTCTCTTATGAAGCGGAATGGATCCACCGGGAAACGGAAGCAGGTCTCGAACAGAAGCTTCAGCTCGTGATGAAGCAGCTTCCCAAGCGCCAGAGGGAAGCGCTGTACCTGCGTTATTACGAGAACCTCACCTATGAAGAAATCGCAGATGTAATGGGATTACGGCGTCAGGCTGTAGCCAATTACCTCCAGTACGGGATACAGAAGCTGCGGGATTACTGGCAGCAGGTAGTAATCTCGCTGGTTTTACTCCTGGCAAGCTAATTTCATCACAGCCTGCATTTGTAAACTACAATTTTTTGCAAAAAAATTCCCGCCGCCGTGGGTACTATCATGCCGCCAGGTACTCTTCCCGGTGTATCACAACCTGCCGTTGAATGGACGACTACAGAGAATTAAAACCGGAAGACCTGGTGGAAGACCCTGCTTTCAGGGCATGGGTGTATCACGGAACAGGCGCCGAAGCCTGGAACGAGTGGGTGAATGAGCATCCCGACCATGCCCAGGCTGCCGACCTCGCGCGAAATATACTGGCTTCAGTCAGGGGAGAGCTTGACAGCTTTCCCGGATCCGAAGTAAAAAACAGGGTTCAGCGCATACTGGAGTCTCTGGATGCCGGAAGATCCGGCACTCATCCGGCCGATCGTTCCGCAAATCACCGGGACCGGCGGCTTTGGTGGCAGGCTGCTGCAGCCGGGTTAGTCCTGGCAGCGGGGCTGGGGGCGCTTATTTACACCCGGTTACCCGAAGCGCCCGCAGAAAAGAAAAGCGTGGCATTCGTCCGCGCTCCCGGAACATCCGATCAGACCCACCTGGAAATTGTCAACGATTCCGAAAGCCCCAGGCTGGTGAACCTGCCCGACGGCAGCTCGGTTTTATTAAAGCGCGCCTCGGGTATCCGCTTTCCCAGGCAATTCGCCGTCGCGAAGCGGGAGGTCGAGCTTTCGGGCGAAGCGTTTTTTGAAGTAAAGAAGAATCCTGAGCATCCGTTCTTTGTATACGCAGGCCAGATGGTTACCCGGGTGATCGGCACCAGCTTTACGATCAGGTCCTACCAAAGCGACGCAACCGCGAAAATACGGGTGAAAACGGGGAAAGTGTCGGTTTGGGCAGCAGAAACCGTGCTTACGGCGTCACAGGAGCCTTCGACCGGTATTCAAGAGCTGGTCCTTGAGCCCAACCAGCAGGCTGAATTCTCCCGCTCGGACCTGAAATTTGCCTTGCTCGAAAACGACAGACCGGAAGTCGCGCCGATACCCATCGAGCAAATGAGCTTCGAATTCAGGAGAACCGCAGTTTCGGACGTATTTGAAGCCATCAGGACCGCCTACCAGGTAGACATCCGGTATGATGCCGGCCTCCTCAGGCGCTGCTCCGTTACTGCCTCGCTGGGCGATGAGCCGCTCACCGAAAAGCTCAACATGATCTGCGAGGTAATCGGGGCTACCTACAGGGAGAAAAACGGAAAAATCTATATAGAGGCGGGTGGCTGCGAATAACTCCCCGGATTTGCGAAATTCTATGTTCCACTTTAAACGTCCTGCTCATATGCTTTAAAATCTCCATAAAAAAACCGGAAATGCTGGTAACATTCCCGGTCCCGATAGAATCGTAATGTCCTCCGGTAGTCTGGTAAACTACGGCCCTCAAGGGCCGGGAGGATAGGTTAGCTAACTCTGGTAAATCACCTAACCTTGACAAATTTATGCAAAAAAAACAAAACGCTTATGGTGTTCTTCCTGCCATTATGAGGATCACAATTCAACAATTTGTAATGGCTGTCGTGTTTGTCAGCTTCTCCCACGCCGGTAATCTGAGCGCGCAGGAGCTGCTCAACAGGCGTGTTACCCTTTCGGTCTCAGACACCAGGGTTGAATCTGTACTGGATATGATCACCAGGCAGACCGACGCACGCTTCGTATATAGCCCTGAGGTAATACGTGCAGAGCGGCCGGTGTCGATCAGCGTGAAAGAAAGCAGGCTGGAGCAGGTTTTGGGAATGCTGCTTGAACCTTTAGGGGTCGGCTATACCGTCACGACCCGGGGGACGGTATTGCTCAAAAAGACAGGAAAAGAGCTGAGCGCTGCCGAACCGGGGGAATCAGGCATGACCGCATTCGCGGCCGACCGCACCATAACCGGCAAAGTCACGGATGAAGAAGGCGAAGCGCTGCCGGGGGTAAATATCGTGGTGAAAGGGACTCAGAGAGGAACCATTACCGATGTCGATGGAACCTATAATCTCCTTATTCCCGAAGGGCCTCAAACGCTTATTTTTTCCTTTGTGGGGTATGTCTCCGACGAAGTCCCTGTAACCAGTGAAAAAGCCATAGTCGACATTACGCTGAAAACAGACCAGAAATCGCTGGAGGAAGTGGTGGTGATCGGTTACGGCGAACAACGCAAGGTGACGCTGACGGGCTCGGTAGCAAGCATCCGGGGAGACCAGATGCAGCGGAATCCTTCCACGAACCTGTCGGGCGCCATAGCAGGTCTGCTGCCGGGGGCGATCGCTTTAAGCCGCACAGGAGAACCCGGAAGAGATAATTCCAACATCCTCATCCGCGGAAGCAGCACCACGGGGAATACAGGGCCGCTGGTGGTCGTCGACGGTATACAGGGCGCTACCGGCTGGGAGCGCATCAATCCCAATGACATCGAATCCATATCGATACTGAAAGACGCTTCGGCCGCCATCTATGGCGCCCGCGCTGCAAACGGCGTCATACTGATCACAACCAAAAGAGGCTCTTCGGGCAAACCTGTTATCAGCTACACCATGAACCAGGGATTTGTAAAGCCTACCCGGATTCCCCGGCTGGCCAGCTCTGCCGTATTTGCAGATTACCTGAACTACCTTTTCGAAAAATCGGGACAGCCGCCCAGGTATACCGAAGAAGAAATTCAAAAATTCAGGGACGGCACCGATCCTGCCTACATAAACGAGGACTGGTACGGGGAGGTGCTCAAAAAAACCTCCCGGCAAAACCAGCATAACCTGAACATCAGGGGAGGCGGTGAAAATATTAAATACTCCGTATCCGGTTCCTATTTAAACCAGGACGGCATGTTTAAAAAAGGAAGCCTGGATTTCAAGTCCTACTCGGTACGCGCCAACCTGGATGCGGGCATCAACCAGTACATTAACGTCGGTGTGGATTTAAACGCAGGCATGGATGTCGGCAACTATCCCGCCTACAACACCGCTACGGCATTTGCGAGGCTCAGGCAGCTTCCTTACATCCCGGTTTACTGGGAAAACGGCCTGCCGTCAGCGGGAATTGAAAATGGTGAAAATCCCGCCGTAATGGTCACCGAAGCGACAGGCAATTTTAACGAGGATAAGCAGCGTTTCCAGATGAAACTCTCTTTTGATGTAAAATTACCCTGGGTCGAGGGCTTGGGTACAGACGGCTATTTTGCCTTTATCAATGATAATACCTTTACAAAAAACTGGAGGACTCCCTGGACCGTTTATGATTATGACCGCAACCAGGATGTTTACATCAGCAGGACGGGAGGAGGAATTACAAAGCCCGAATTGACCCAGGCTACCACCAATTTCAGGAATTCGCTGGTAAACCTGCGCCTGAAATATGCCAGGCAGTTCGACAGGCATTATGTGAATACATTTATTGCCTACGAGCAGATAGACGAGAAAAACAGCAACTTCTCGGCTTTCCGGAGAAATTATATTTCCAGCGCTATCGACGAATTATTTGCCGGCAGCCTCATCGACCAGTCTACAGGCGGAACCCGTTCTGAAACAGGACGCCAGAACTTTTTCGGGCGCATCAGCTATAACTTCTCCGAAAAATACCTGGTCGATTTCAACGCGAGGTACGACGGCTCCTCGGCATTTCCGAAAGGAAAAAGGTTTGGCTTCTTCCCGGGGGTTTCGGCTGCCTGGAGGATTTCCCAGGAAAATTTTCTACAATCGAACAAATTCGTTACAGACCTCAAGCTAAGGGCTTCCTATGGTAAGATGGGGAATGACCGGATCAACGCATTCCAGAACCTCATCCTTTATACTTTAGGGAACACCGGCTATCCTTTCGGAGCATCTTCAGCCGCTACACAGGGACTGGTCGCCGGCGTCAGCCCGAACCCGAATATCACCTGGGAAGTAGCTGCTACTTATAATGCCGGCTTTGATCTCGACCTGCTGAACGGGCTTTTCGGGCTGAGCGTCGATGTGTTCAAACAAAAACGGTCTAACATTCTAACCACAAGAGACCTGGCAGTTCCTTACTATACCGGGTTGAAGCTTCCTAACGAAAATATCGGGGTCGTTCAGAATAAAGGAGTCGAGCTCCAGCTGACCCATCTCAAAACCTTCAATGACTGGAGCCTGAGGATCAACGCCAATATGGCGTACGCTAAAAGCAAAATATTGGATATCAGCGAAGCAGGCAATGTCCCTGAATGGCAGAAGGCTGAAGGGCACGCCCTTGGAGCCGGGCTCTACTATATGCATGACGGGATTGCAAGAACACAGCAGGACGTCGATAACGCGCCTGACAGGAACGGTATGGTAGTGGGCGATCTTATGTATAAAGACATGAACCAGGACGGCAAAATTGATGCTGCCGACCGCGTACGTCTCGACAAAACAAATATTCCCAGGCTGACATACGGATTCTCCGCTTCGATAAGCTACAGGAACATTTCACTATGGTCGCACTTTGCCGGCGCGGGAAAGGTCTGGCAGTACTACCTGCTTTCTGCCAGGAGCGGGATGAACCAGCTGTCGGATCTCCTGGAAAACAGGTACAGGCCAGGTAGTATGGACTCAGAATACCCGGTTCTGCCAACCGTCGACACCGAATCTGAGGTAAGCGGGCTACGCTCCGACTTCTGGCTGAAAGATGTTTCCTATCTGCGGCTGAAAACCCTCGAAGTGTCTTACACACTCCCTCAGCAGCTGCTGAACTCGCTCAGAATCAAATCCATGAGAATATATGTCAACGGGAACAACCTGCTGACCTTCGACAAGCTAAAATGGTTTGACCCCGAAAACAGCAACGAGATGGGAGCCTTTTACCCCCAGAATAAGATTTTTAACGTAGGATTCGGATTAAACTTTTAATAAGATGAAAAGGCAGATATATACCGGAAATATATTTTCAATCCTGGCCAGGATCCTTCCCGCAATATTCCTTATCCATTTAAACTGGGCGTGCGATTCAAACGTCCTGGATAAAGTCCCGCTCGACCGGTTTTCGGATGAAGCGGTATGGCGGGACGCCGCTCTGACCGAAGCGTTTGTAAACAATACGTACCGTGTCATGCCTCAGGGACATACGAGCGGCGCGCAGATGCTGGCAAGCGTAACAGACGAAGCATATTACCGTACCGGAAGGCCGGACTACATTTCGGCAGGCAACATTACGCCTGCTGAGCTCGGCGTGCTCAATTTCTGGACGCAGGGAGGTGAGGCAGGGGCCAACTACAGCTACTGGTCCGTTATCACGAAGTGCAATATCTTCTTTGATAATATCGCTAATTCTCCGATAGAGGAAACCATTAAACAGCGTATGATCGGTGAAATGAAGTCTTTAAGAGCCTATGCATACTTCCGCCTGGTCGCATTCTTTGGGGGAGTCCCCCTGATCACAAAGTCCTTCACGCTAAACGACGATTTTAATGTCGCCCGGAATTCTTACAACGAGTGTATGGATTTTGTCGTCAACGAGCTGACCGAAGCCGCCTCCCTGCTCCCGGTAACCTACAACGACGAGAATAAGGGAAGAATTACGAAAGGCGCAGCCCTGGCTATCAAATCGAGAGCCCTCCTGTATATGGCGAGCCCGTTAAACAACGCGGGTCAGGACAAAACCAAATGGGAAAAAGCGGCGGCGGCGGCCAAAGAAGTAATCGACCTGAAGGTATATGCGTTGTTTCCTGACTATAAAGACCAGTTCCTGAAAAAAAACCTTCACAACCAGGAATCCATATGGATCCGGCCGTTCAACTACGCTGTCGACCCCGAGGGAGCGAATGTTGAGCAAACGCTTTATCCGAACGGCTATAACGGGTTCGGGCAATCGTCACCGCTGCACAACATGGTGGATGCCTATGAGATGATCAGCGGGAAGCTACCCAAAGACGATCCGGCTTACGATCCCCAAAATCCCTATGTAAACAGGGACCCGCGCTTTTATGCCAGCATATTGTACGACGGAGCTCCCTTCCAGCACAGAGAGGTGGAAACATTCCTGCCGGGCGGGCTTGATACACAGGAAGGACCGGTTTCTTCCTGGAACGCTACGCTGACCGGATATTACTTCAGGAAATTTATTGACGAAACGGTCGTAAACCCGGGAGGGGTAGTAAGAGGCGATTCTCCCTGGATTTATTTCAGGTATGCGGAAATCCTCCTGAATTATGCAGAAGCAAGCTACTTTTTGGGTAACGAAGAGATTGCCAGGGAATACGTCAACATGGTCAGAAGCCGGCCGGGAGTCCAAATGCCCCCTGTTACCGAAAGCGGCAGCGCCCTGTTTGACCGGATTATCAACGAACGCCGGATCGAGCTCGCATTTGAAGAGCACCGGTATTTCGATGTCAGGCGCTGGAAGATCGCCCCCGATGTTCTGAACAGGGACGGCTCCAGGATGAACGTACGCAAGGATCCTGCCACCGGGAAAAAGACGTACCAGGTCCAGGAATTTACGGCCAAAAACTTCTATGAAAAGAACTACCTGGTGCCGATCCCGCAATCTGAAATCGAGAAAAACCCGTTGCTGGAACAGAACCCGGGTTATTAAATGCTGACTACGTCTCTAAATGCTTACCAATTGAATACCCGATGAAATTGACACTGAAAATCCCGATCCTTTCCGTTTGTATTGCGCTGCTGGCTGTTATGTCTCCCTCTGATTCAGCCGCACAGGCCGAGCTGGACGTCGTGAAAAATAAATGGATCCGATACGGTGACCCCTCGTATCTGCTCTATCATCACCTGGCTGAAGATGCCTACAGCCTGCTGGACAAAGAGGCGGACCTTGTCGCCCGTATCAAAACCAGAACGCAATGGCAGCAGCGCCAGCAGGAAAAGAAGGCCGCCATGTGGAACCAGATTGGCAGCTTCAGGGAGAAAACTCCCTTAAATGCCAGGGTCACCTCGGTGATCCGGAAAGACGGGTTCAGGGTTGAAAACGTGATCTACGAATCCTTACCAGGCTATTATGTAACCGCCTCATTGTTTATCCCCGATCAGGCAACCTCGCCGGCGCCGGCCATACTTTTCTGCAGCGGGCACAGCGCCCTGGCCTACCGGCGGGACGTATACCAGCTTCCCCTGCAAAACCTGGTTAAAAAAGGATTTGTCGTATTGGCCATCGACCCGGTAAGCCAGGGAGAAAGGCTGCAGTACCTGAACCGCGAAACCGGGGAGTCGGAGGTCGGGAGTTCCACTAAAGAGCACTCCTACCCCGCCGTGCAGGCATTCCTGATCGGCCAGTCGGTGGCCCGGTATTTCGTTTGGGACGGAATCCGCGGGATCGACTACCTCGTGAGCCGCAAGGAAGTAGACCCTGCCCGGATCGGGGTGCATGGCCTTTCCGGAGGGGGGACCCAGGCGGCCTACATCGGCGCCCTCGATGACCGGGTCGTTGCATCTGCACCCTGCGGGTATATCACAGGATTTAAGCGGTTAATAGAATCTATCGGGGCCCAGGACGGCGAGCAGAATTTCTATCACGGTATTAAAGAAGGGATCGACCATGCGGATATGCTGGAAATACGCGCTCCCAGGCCAACGCTCATCATGGCCACCACCCGCGATTTTTTTAACATAAGCGGAACCCGGGACGTATTTAAAAGGGTAAAAAGGACTTATGAAATCTTCGGAGCCGCCGGAAACGTCGAAATGGTCGAAGGCGACTACGAGCACGGGTATGAGCAGACTATCCGCGAAGCGATGTACGCTTTTTTTCAGAAACATCTGAAACTCCCCGGCTCTTCCGCCGAGCTGCCCATCACCCTGCTCACCGAAGAAGAGCTGCAGAAAACGCCGACCGGACAGGTAGCTACCTCGTATGCCAGCCACGAAACCGTATTCTCCCTGAATAAAAAAGAATCGGAGCAGTGGACCAGCCGCTTGCAGAAAGCCCGGGAGAATACGGCTGTACACCTGAAAAAGGTAGTGGCCGATGCCAGGCAATACAGCGGGTTCAGGGCCCCGTCCGGCGTTGAAACCCCGGTTTTTACAGGCAGGATCCACAAAGACGCCTATGTGATCGAGCGATACTTTCTGAAAGGAGAAGGCAGCTACCCGATCCCCTACCTGCTGTTTGTTCCCGCTGAACGATCGGGAAAAACCGTCATCTACCTGCACCCGGACGGAAAGGCCAGGGAGGCATCGGGAGAAATAGAAAGGTTGGTGAAGCAGGGCCTGACAGTTCTGGCGCCCGATCTTCTCGGCGTAGGCGAGCTCATTTCAGACCGTTTCAAAGGAGATGCCGCCATCGGGGGCATCTCCTATAACATCTGGTTTACAGCCGCATTGACGGGCCGGAGCATCGTGGGCGTACACGCCGCAGATCTGATACGGCTTGTCAATATGGTAAAGCAGGACGCTCCGCAGGAAGAGATATGGGGTGTGGCCCGGGGCGAGATGGGCCCCTCGCTACTGCACGCGGCTGCGTTCGATCCCCGGATCAACCGTGCGGCTATCTTTGGTATGTACAGCTCCTACCAGGCCGTGACGGACCAGGAGCGCTACAACCCGAAGTTTGTATACAGCATGGTTCCCGGAGCCCTCCGGGCTTATGACCTGCCCGACCTCGCCGCTGCCGTCGCTCCCAGGCCGCTGCTCCTGGCCAACTTTGTCGACAGCAACGGACGCCCCCTCGATCCGGCGGAAATGAGCAGGGCTTTCGCAGTGGTCAGCAGGTATTATGAAAGCAATCGCGCCGCGCATTCTTTGAAGACAACCGTCGATCCCGATCCGGCGGCTTATTTAATCGACTGGATAAAAGAAAACTGATCCTCCGTTACGGACTTATTTTTCTGCATAGAGATCAGCCACAGGCCCCCGGAAAATCAATCGCCTGTGGCTGATCTCTTAAATAATGATTTTAAACAAGCCCCTTCATAATAAATTTAATTACATTTGTCTACCGTCAAAGTTATATTGCAGGGTTCGGCTGGCTTTATCTATGAATATGCCTCTTCTCTCCGACGAAGAACTACTCCACCTGACCAGGTCGGGAGAAGAAGCTGCATTTTCTGAAATTTACAACCGGTACTGGAAAAAGCTCCTCACGGTTGCGATCAATAAAACCGACGGCAACGTAGAGGAAGCAGAAGAAATCGTACAGGATATTTTTGTCTCGCTTTGGAAGCGCAGGGACCAGTTGGAGCTTTCTTCCAATCTCGGCAACTACCTCGCCGCCTCGGTTAAATACCGGGTGATCAAAAACCTGGCCAGGAAAGACCTGAGACGCCGGTACGAGGCTGAAAACCCCCACGTATTTTCTACTTCCGATAATTCTACACAGGATTGGCTGGATTTTGAAGAGCTGCAATCGCGTCTTGAAGCGCTGGTAGCGGCATTGCCCGAAAAGTGCCAGCTGATATACCGGATGAGCCGCGAAAACGGCTATTCCCAGAAAGAGATCGCAGGCGAGCTGAGCATTTCCGAAAAAACAGTCGAAGCACACCTGGGAAAAGCGCTGAAGTCGCTCCGGAACGGACTGTATTCCCTGAAATTCATCCTCTTCCCGTTGCGCTTAGCCAGCTGGCTAGTTCGTATCAGGTACCACTTTGTTATCGCACTACCCCCTATCTATTATATTACCCTCTTATCACATCATTAAATTTCGCCTTGCATGAAAACCATCACAACCTTAGCACTGTTGTTCGCCCTCACGCTGTCTGCCTGTAGCAAAAACGATGATTCGGATCCTGATCCGCAATCCGGAAAAGAAACCACGGTCAATTTCAAGAATGAGCTGGAAATACCGCTTACCAAAATGATGGTCGGCATCTACAAAGGGTCTTCGGTAAAGCTGGCAAAGAACTACGGCACCCTTGCAATAGGCGCTTCCACAGGAGATATCGTTATCAACGATGATGACGATATTCTTCAGCTTTTCGTATATTTTGAGGACGATGACGGAGTCTATTACTCATCACCAGGGTTTCTAATTGACAAGGGCCAAAAGAAAACATTCAATATCGGTCGCAGTACTTCTTTTCTTAAGATAGATAAAACAAGCTTTATGTATCCGAAGTGACCGGGGTAGTCATTTTTTTTCAACCTCACTAAGGGATTGTTGTCATTTAAAGTACTACTATTATAAACGGTACTTTTTATGACACCATCCGAAAGGCAGCGGCTGGAAAGGCTGGCCGGGAAATGGCTGGAAGGCAGCATTACCCCCGAAGAACAGGAAGAGTTCTCCGCCTGGTACAACCGCGGCCAGGACCTGCCGGCTGTTATCCCGCCAACATCGGCCGAATGCGAAACGGAGCACCGCGAAAAGATCCTGTCGGGTATCCTTCATGCCATGCGCCGCCGGAAACCGGTCGGCTGGTGGAAACCCGGTATAGCCGCTGCGCTTATCCTGGTGGCAGTCGGCTACGGTGTTTACCTCTTGTTTTGTGAGTATCAGCACCGGGTGAATCATGCAGAAATAGCTATCTTCAACGACATTGCGCCGGGTACCGACAAAGCAACGCTTACCTTCGACGATGGCCGGTCGGTTACGCTGGACGAGCAGCAAAACGGGGTTTTGAAATTTGACGGAAGCGTCCGGATCAGGAAGGAAGATAGTATGGTGGTATACGAAACCACCGATTCGGAACAGGAAAAAACTCATTATAACATCATTACAACGCCCCGGGGAGGCCAGTACTCCCTGCGCCTGCCCGACGGAAGCACGGTATGGCTCAATGCCGCCTCTTCGCTCCGTTACCCCACCACCTTTACAGGGAGCAGCCGGACGGTGGAGCTCAGGGGCGAAGCTTTTTTCGACATTGTACCCTTTACAGCTTCAGACAAACCTGGCGCCGGTAAGATCCCCTTTATCGTAACCGTTAACGGGAAACAGACCGTAAAAGTGCTGGGCACCCGGTTCAACATCAACGGCTATGAAGACGAGCTGTCGGTCAAAACGACGCTGGTCGAGGGCAGCGTCGAGGTATCGGCCCAAAAGGGCGGGTCGGCCCTGCTCAAGCCCAACCAGCAATCGGCCCTGACCAAAACGGGCAAGCTCACCGTTACGGAAGACGCCGACCTGGAAGAGGCGATCGCCTGGAAAAACGGCCAGATACTTTTCAGAGATACCGATATCAGGGATATCATGCGGCAGATCGCGCGCTGGTATGATGTGGATGTCGTTTACCAGGACGACATCCCGGAGAGGCTTTTTAACGGCGGAATTTCGAGGAATTCAAAGCTTTCGAGCCTTCTGCAGATACTTGAAACCAGCGGTATCCATTTTAAAGTAGAGGGCAAACAGATTATTGTAACACGATAGGCTGAAGAGGTGGGAAACTCCGCAAATTCCGGCAAAGGAGGATATGGAACTTGCTTACTTTTGTTGCAACCTGAATATTTAAACCTAATTAACAATTTCTTATGATCAGAACCGATACATAACCTTCTGCCCATAAAAATGCCGGAAGCGCTACCAACACTCCCGGCTGATCGTCAGGGCAAATTCCACAAAGTCCTATTTGTTACATTTTCACCTAACGTATACAAAACTATGATTTTTTGTATTAGCAATGGTTCTGTTTCCCCAAAATTGAGCCATTCACGCCTCTTTAAAAGGTCTTCCGACCAGGTGCGGTTCACCGGAACCTCCCAAAAGAAAATCATCATGCAGATCAAGCTTATCTCTTTCTTCATTCTGCTGGCCGGAATTCACGTGTTTGGCGAAAGCTATTCGCAGAAAGTTTCGCTTTCGGAGAAAAATGCATCCCTCGAAAAAGTTTTCCGGGAGATCAGGAAGCAAAGCGGCGTTATTTTCTGGTACGAAAGCAGCCTTCTGAAAAATGCCGGGAAAGTCGATATCCGCGTCAGGAACGCATCGCTGCCCGATGTGCTGAGCCGCCTGTTTGCAAACCAGCCTTTCAGCTACAGCATCGTAGAGAACACGGTGGTCATCAAGCCTAAAAAAATGCCGGCGAAAAGCGCTTCCGGCGCCGGTACGGACGAGTTCCCCGTCATGCCGGCCCGCGAAGCCACCACTACCGGGCAGGAATGGAGGACTCCGGCGCTCGTATCGAAAATCAAAATGCTCGCTGTGGAAACCATACCCGTCCGCGGAAGGGTTACCGACGAAAAAGGCGAAGGCCTCCCCGGTGTAAGCATCCTCGTCAAAGGCACCCAGCAGGGTACCGTCACGGACGGGACCGGCGCGTTCGTTCTGAACGTTCCGGACGAAAACGCCGTGCTGGTTTTTTCCTTTGTCGGGTATACAACCGTAGAGCGGACTGTCGGCAGGCAGACATTGCTCGACGTTTCGCTGCAGGTCGATCAGAAAGCCCTGGAGGAGATCGTAGTGGTAGGTTACGGAGAGCAAAAGAAGGTGAACGTGATCGGCTCCGTTGCCCAGATCGGATCGGAGGCCCTGGAAAACCGGCCCGTGACCCAGCTCGCGCATGCCATTACGGGGCAGATGCCGGGCGTGACGGTAACCGTACGGTCGGGCCGCCCCGGCGCTAACCCCGGTACGGTGCGGGTAAGGGGGGTAGGCTCATTCGGCGCCACACCCGACGCCCTTGTCCTGATAGACGGTATCCCGGGGAATATGAATGATATCAACCCCGATGACATACAGACTATTTCTGTACTGAAAGATGCCTCTGCCGCGGCTATATATGGCGCCCGCTCGGCAAACGGCGTAGTCCTGATCACGACCAAAACAGGTACGACCGGAAAAGTAGCCATTTCCTACAGCGGCTATACCGGTTTCAACAAGGCCACGAAGCTGCCCGACTTTGTAAACTCATGGGAATATGCCGAGATGTACAACATTGCTTCGGGCACCAACAGCTTTACCGCCGACGATATTGCCAAATACCGCAGCCAGTCGGATCCTGACAACTACCCGAATACCCGCTTCCTCGAGCAGCTTTTTTCGGGGAAAGGCTTCCAGACCGGCCATACCGTGAACCTCAACGGCGGCAACGAGAAGGCCAGGTATTTCCTCTCTGCAGGCTATCTCAACCAGAAGGGGATTATCCCCAAAAACTCCTACGAGCGCTATAATTTCAGGCTGAACCTGGAAAACAATCTGGGCAGGAATTTCTACCTTACCACGCGGTTGAGCGGCTCTTTCGACGAAAGGGACGAACCCCAGGCTACCGCCAATAAAGGCGGGGAGCTGACCGATCAGCTTATCCAGAATGCCATCAGATACCCGGCCGTATTCCTCGGGCAGGCTTCTAACGGCGACTACGGGATCGGACCGGAAAGCGGAGGCACGCCGGTATCGTGGCTGGCGTCGGGTTCTTACCTCAGAAACCCGAGAACAAGGATCGGTACTAATTTTAAGCTTGACTGGAAGCCTGTCAAAGAGCTTGTGTTCTCGGCAATCGGCGGCTATAACTTCGATTTCATCGAGCAAACTTCCTACCGGTCGTCGCAAAAGCTCAATGAGCAGGTTTACCTCGGTCAGTCTAACCTGAATCAGTTCCGCAACAAAGGCATATTCAGGACAGCGCAGTTCCTGGGCGAGTATTCCAAAGATATCGGTCGGACAAGACTGGACTTCCTCGTTGGTTATTCTTTTGAAAACCAGAAGCTTGACAGCTTGTCGGGCTACCGGCAGAATTTCCCCAGCAACGACTACACCTACCCGTCCATGGGCGGCGCCGACAACCAGCAGTTTAACGGGAGTGCGCAGGAATGGGCTATACAGTCATTGTTTTCGAGGTTAAAGCTGAACATAAATGAGAAATATCTTTTCGAAGGAACCCTGCGGTACGACGGCTCATCGAGGTTTCCGGATAGCAACAAATATGCCGTATTCCCGGCTTTTGCCGCAGGATGGCGTATTTCCGAAGAAGAGTTCCTGAGAAATCTCCAGTGGCTGTCCAATTTAAAGCTGAAGGCTTCCTGGGGGATACTGGGTAACCAGAATATAGGCAATTACCCCTACCAGGTGGTATTGAACTCCGGCAGGAACTATCCTTTCGGAAGCGCGATCTCCACAGGCGCAGCCTATTCGACCTATAAAGATGCCAACATCAGATGGGAATCGACCGAAACCACGGATGTCGGGATCGAAGCCGGGTTCTTTAAAAACAGCCTGGGCGTGAACGTCACCTATTTCAGCAGGAACACGACCGACATTCTCTTCAAGCCTTCTTCCAGCGTGTCGACCATCCTGGGTGTCGGGATCAGCGAGACCAATACCGGCCAGGCAACCAACAAAGGCTGGGAGTTTGATGCTATCTACCGGAACAGCTACCGGAAGCTCCAGTATTCCGTAAAAGGCAATTTCTCCATTATCAACAACAAGGTAGTGACGCTCGGCCTGGGCAATGTTATCCAGCCCAACGGCCTGGTAGGGAACGGATCCGATCTTTTTGTGGGCTACCCGATGGAGATGTATTACGGCTATGTGTCGGACGGCGTTTTCCTCGACCAGGACGATATCAGCTCATGGCCGACCCAAACCGCCGTTACGCCGAGCCCCCAGGCAGGAGATTTCCGGTATAAGGATATCAGCGGCCCTGACGGCGTGCCCGACGGCAAGGTCGATCCTACCTACGACAGGGTATTCCTGGGGAGCAGGATCCCGAAATATACCTACGGCTTTAATTTCGATGTCAAATACCGCGGGTTCGACCTGGGGATATTCCTCCAGGGAATTGCCGGGGTAGAGGGGCGGCTGACCGGCTATGCCGATGTAGCCTTCTTCAACCTGGGCAATATACAGCGCTGGCAAATGGAAGGCCGGTTTAACCCTGACCAGCCCGTAAGGTACCCGGCGTACCCGCGCCTCGAAGTAGTGAGCAACAGCGGTACGCCCAACAACGTGATTTCCGATTTCTGGGTGCTGAATGCTTCCTACCTCAGGCTGAAAAATATACAGCTGGGCTATACCCTGCCGTCCATCCTGACAAACAAGCTCAGGATCAATCACGTCAGGATTTATTCCAGCGTCGAAAACCCGGTCACCTGGAGTAATTACCGCCCCGGCTGGGACCCTGAGATCAATACCGGCGGGGCCTATTATCCCATTCTTTCTACCTATACATTTGGTCTTAATGTCAGGTTTTAGGCTGGAGGTTTTAGGTTTCAGCATACAAACGATTGATAAACAAACAGCTAACGGCTAAAACCTAACAGCTAATAGCTCAACCCTTTTATTCAAATGAAAGTCAAGATAAAACAATATATGATGTGGGGCGCCCTGGCCATTTCGTGCGCCTCGTGCGATGACCAGCTCAGGCAGTTCCCTACCGATGCATTCGCACAGGATAACTTCTGGACTTCGGAATCCAATACCATGATCGCGCTTGCCGGCATGTACAGGGGCGGGATCACCTACGGAACTGGTGTAGTCCCCAACGACTGGTGGTCTTATTTCGGAAGCATTCACCTGGAATTTGCTACAGACAACGCCTATGACAGGAGAGGAGATAACTCCACTTACAACCGGCTGACCAACGGAACGCTGCTGCCCAACAACGACGTGATCAAAGGATACTGGTCAGCCTCCTATAAACGAATCGCGATATGCAACGATTTTCTCCAGAACATCGGGAAAGTGCCCATGGAGGAAAGCAAGATAAAGCGCATGGCAGCCGAGGCGAAGTTTCTCCGGGCTACCCAGTATTTCTATCTTTCCCAGTATTGGGGGAGCGTCCCGCTCGTAACCAGCACCCTGACTCCGGATGAAGCCAACAACGTGGACAAAGAAAGCAAAGCCGCTGTTGTCAGCTTTGTCATAGAAGAGCTGAAGGCTGCAGCCGCAGACCTTCCGCAGTTCGGAGCACTCGGGGAATCAGAGCACGGCAGGGCTTCCAAACAGGCTGCGCTGGCCTTCCTGGGCAGGATCCTGCTAAGCGAGAAAAAATTCGGGGAAGCGTCCGACGCATGGCGGGCCATCATCGACCTGGGCGACAATGATATCGACCCGGAATATGCCGGGCTGTTCAATCCTGCCAGGGAAATGAGCAAGGAAAATATATTCAACCTGAAGTACCTGGGCGGACAGGCCAGCAATGCCATGCCGCAGCACTCTTACCCGGCCATGTTAGGCGGCTGGCACCTCTTTAACCCGCTCGGAAGCCTGGCCGATGAGTACGGTTTTGACGACGGTACCCCTTTCTCTTACGACAGCCCCAAATTCAACTACAAGAACATGGGCGCCAATCGGGATCCCCGGTTCAGGTATACCTTCGTGTGGGACGGCAGCACATTCGGAGGCAAAAAATATGTCTGTCATCCCGATTCCGTCAACTCGCTCGACCAGCTGACCTATTCGAAGCAGGCTACGCGTACGGGTTACGGGCTCCGTAAATTCTTTGATGAATCGTTTACCGGCGGATTGGTGACGGATTACGGCGGGGATATTCCCGTTATCCGGTACGCCGAAGTGCTGCTGAGCTACCTGGAAGCCGAGCTGGAAGGAGGGAAAGCAATCAGCCAGGAGCTTCTCGATCAAACCATCAACAAAGTACGGGGCAGGGCGTCGGTCGGCTTGCCCCCGGTTACGGTCACTGATCCGGAGCAGCTAAGAACCATACTCCGCCGGGAAAGAAGGATCGAGCTTGCTTTTGAAGGCCACCGGCTCTGGGATCTGCTGAGATGGGGCATCGCCGACCAGGTGCTTGCCGGCGACTTCTGGGGAGCGGCTTTCCCCGACTCCAAACGTTATCCTACGGCTTCGCAGAAAACAGACCCGCTTTCACGCTGGTTTGTGACTTCCAAAAAATTCAGGAAAGGACAGGACGAGACCTGGCCCGTTCCCGAATCGGAAGTGAACGTGAACCCGAAGCTGGGGAATTGAAGCTATTCTTGTTTATTTTGATGAAATGTCCGTGACTAAATCAAAGATTAGTACACAAGCGGTCCGCCGCCGCGGTCGTCATCAATAACAGAGTAGATGCGTAGCATCGACCGATTGCGTAGCCCCCGACTGAAGTCGGGGGAATGCGAAACCGGGTAATCAAACCAAGAGCCGTAGGCTCGACACATTTTAGAAATTTATACACATGAAACAATTCCGTCAATGGCTGATAGGGGGTGCCCTGCTGATCTCGGCAGCGTACACCGGCTCCATTATCCCCAGGGTCTTCCAGAACGATGTCCCGATCGTACAGCAGGAATACCTGAAAGCTTACGGGAAACGCGAGCCGGTCAAACCCAAAACCGCGCAGCCCAATATCCTGTTCATTACGAGCGACCAGCATTACTGGATGCGCATGGGATACAACGACCCGACGGTTAAAACTCCTAACCTCGACAGGCTCGCAAAATCGGGCACGATCTTCGACAGGGCCTATACCTGTAATCCCGTTTGCACCCCTACCAGGGCATCGATGATCACAGGGCTGTATCCCTCCCAGCACGGCGCGTACGCGCTGGGTACCAAGCTGCCTGAAACGGTTCCTACCATCGGGAACTATCTCAGCGAATTGGGCTACAGCTCCGCGATAGTCGGGAAGGCGCATTTTATGCCGCTGGCGGGGAATGCCGAATACCCGTCGCTGGAAGCCTACCCGGTGCTCCAGGACCTGGATTTCTGGCGAAAATACCGCGGCCCGTTCTACGGGTTCGAACATGCCGAGCTGGCGCGCCCGCACGGGGACGAATCTCATATCGGGCAGCACTATGCCATCTGGATGGAAGAGAAGCTGAAAAAGGAAGGGCGTTCGCCCGATGAATGGAAAAAATGGTTCCGCAAGCCCGATGCAGCCAAATTCAGGGATTCTAATCCTGCCATGCGTAGGATCATGGAGGAACATTCCGCCACCGGAGAAGCCCAGTATGGCGCCTGGAATATCCCGGAAGACTACCACCTCAATGCCTGGATCGCTTCGCAGACCATCGCCAATCTCGACAGGGCAAAAAAAGAAGGGAAGCCGTTCTTTATCTGGGCCAGCTTCTTCGATCCGCATCCACCCTATCTCGTATCCGAACCGTGGGCTTCCATGTATAAGCCGGAGGACATGAAAATGCCTGAGGTAGCGAAAAACGACCTCGACGATATGCCCTACCATTACCGCATGACCCAGACCTATGAAAAAGGCTGGGGCGCCCGGTTTGACGAGGATGGGTTCGGTATCCACGGGCTGCATACCCACCTGAGAGATCCTGAGAAAAACAAAAAAGACATGGCCATCTACTACGGCATGATCTCGATGATGGACAAGTACATCGGCCTTATACTCGATCATCTTGACAAAACGGGGTTGAGAGAAAATACCGTCATCGTATTCACCACCGATCACGGGCACCATATCGGCACCCACAATTTGTACGCCAAGGGCGGATTTGCTTTTGAAGAAGACCTGCGCATTCCTTTCATCGTATCCTGGAAAAACCAGGTACCGGCGAATAAAAGAACCGATGCGCTGGTTTCTGTCGTGGACCTCGCGCCCACCTTTCTGACCCTGGCGGGAAGAGAAAAGCCCCTGACGATGGCCGGTCTGGACGTCTCGCCGTTGTGGCTCGGGAAAACAGACCGGGTAAGAGACTGGGTAATTGCTGAAAATCATTTTCAGCGCACCAAATTTTACCAAAAAAGCTATATTGAGGACCGGTACAAGGTAACCTGGTACATGCAAAGCGATGAAGGCGAGCTTTTTGACCTTGAAAAAGACCCGGGCGAATTCAATAACCTATGGGATCAAAAGGAATACCAGGAGCTCAAGCTGCAGCTCCTGCACCGGGCCATGAAAGCCGATATGGCGAAGGAAACCTGCTGGATGCCGAGGATCGGGCCGGCGTAGCAGCGATCCGGAGACCGGCTATCGGAAGTCAGCTATCGGCGCGCCGCATTGCCTCATCATCACATTGTCACATTACCTCATCGTCTCATTAATTTTTTTAATATGAAAATTATCGTTAGCTTTTCCCTGCTAATATGCCTGGCGGCCTGTCAGACCCGTCATAAAGAGGAAAAAGAGAACTCCGGAAAACCCAATATCATCATCATCAACATGGACGACCTCGGCTACGGGGACGTGGGAGCCTATGGCGCGACGGAATTGAAAACACCTAATTTTGATCGCCTGGCCAATGGGGGGATCCGTTTCACCAATGGTCATTCGACCTCCTCTACCTGCACGCCGAGCAGGTTTGCGCTGATTACCGGTGTTTATCCCTGGCGGAATAGTGAAGCCAAAATTCTCCCCGGGACAGCGCCCCTCATCATCGACACTGCCCAGGCCACCATCGCGTCGGTGCTGAAGGGAGCAGGCTATCGTACGGGCGTGGTCGGCAAATGGCACCTCGGATTGGGCGACGGGCATGCCGACTGGAACAAGCCCATTTCACCGGGCCCTAACCAGCTCGGATTTGACTATGCCTACATTATGGCGGCCACGCAAGACCGGGTGCCTACTGTCTATATTGAAGACGGATCCGTCGTAGGGCTGGACCCGAACGACCCGATCGAGGTAAGCTACGAGCAGAACTTTGAAGGCGAGCCGACCGCCCTCACCCACCCCGAAATGCTCACCATGAAATGGCACCACGGCCATAACCAGAGCATTGTAAACGGCGTACCCAGGATAGGGTTTATGAAGGGCGGGAAAAAAGCGCTCTGGAAAGACGAGGATATGGCCGATCATTTTCTGGCAAAAGCCCGTGATTTTGTCGAAAGCAATAAAAACCAACCGTTCTTTCTCTATTACGCTATGCAGCAGCCTCACGTGCCGCGTACCCCCCACCCCCGCTTCGCCGGGACGACCGGCCTGGGCCCCCGGGGAGACGTGATCGCTGAAGCCGACTGGTGCGTAGGGGAGTTTCTGAAGACGCTTGAAGACAATAAGCTGCTGGAGAACACGCTTATTATCTTCACCAGCGACAACGGCCCGGTCGTCAACGACGGATATCATGACGACGCCGTCGAAAAGCTTGGGAAACATACGCCTGCAGGCCCGCTGAGAGGCGGCAAATACAGCTTATTTGAAGGCGGGACCCGTGTCCCGTTCATTACCTACTGGAAGGGGACGATCCAACCGGGCGTTTCGGATGCTCTCGTATGCCAGGTCGACCTGATGGCTTCACTGTCTGCCCTGGCAGGCCAAAGCTATTCAGGACAGGACAGCCAGGACCTCCTCGATGTTCTGCTTGGAAAAAGCAGCCGGGGAAGAGCCAATCTGGTGCTGGAAGCTTCGGGCAGGACTGCGCTCAGGGAAGGCGACTGGCTGCTTATTCCGCCTTATAAAGGACAGGCCGTGAACAAGCACGTGAATATCGAGCTGGGGAATGCGCTCGAATACCAGCTGTATGATCTCGGCAAAGATCTGGCCCAGCAACATAATCTTGCGAAGGAAAACGAAGAAAAGGTAAAACAAATGGCTCAAACGCTGGAGAGCATCCAGGGCAAGCCTGCCGGCGACGTCCCTGAGCTGGAGCTGAAATAACGATGGGAAAGCTGCCTGGTCTCCCTCGCCGGCAAGGGCCGCGGGAGACCAGGCTTTTTCAGTCAAAAGTATCCTCGAACCTGAAAACCTCTTTTTCGAAGTGTATGTAATGTTCAGTGAGGTAAAGAAGCTGCGCGGAGTACTTCTGCGCAAGCTTCGCATAAGCAGCAACAGACTCCCATTCGGCGGGAGTCAGCTCTTGTGAAATTCCTTTCAAAGACGTTACATGAAACCTGATGGCCGCGCGCACCAGGCAGAAATATTTAAAGATCAGCACATCTTCCTTCATCAGGATCACGGGCAGCCGGTACTGGTAAGCAGACAAAAAAGCTTTCTTCAGATGCTCATAACCGTAAAAATCAAGATCCGTGCAGAGGAATGCTATCTCATAAAGTAAATCTATCTCTCTGAAAGAATCATCGAATTCAAGACAGTCGAAAATGACCGGGTTGTTTTCGTAGCAGAAGATATTCCCCGCATGCAGATCCCCGTGCACATCCCGCATAAAACCTTGCGAGATCCTCTGCTCGAACCGCCAGCGGAATAGCTCGTTAACCGACTCCGCCTGCCGGATCCATCCGTCGGCCCATGCCGGGTCATAGCCTTCCATTTTTCCGGCCAGCCATTCTCTCCCTGAGCCGATTTCCCGGAACGTTTTCAGCGCAACCGTTTCGTCCCACTCGTTATACACAGGCGCTTCGCCCTGGTGGAAGGCGGCCAGCTTTGACGCCAGGTTCTCCATGAATTTTTCAGTAACAGCTCCCGATTTCAGCTTCTCCGACAACAACAGGGTGTTATCCAGCTTCCGCATGACGACCGCGTAGTCTACGATCTCGCCCTCTCCGGCAACAAAGCTGAACCGGTCGCCCTCTTTGAAAACCGGCGTAACGGCCAGGTAAATATCGGGTGAAAGCCGCTGGTTAAGCTGCAGCTCGCGCCGGCAGTAGTAATGCCGTGCCTGGAGCTCCGTAAAATCCAGGAAATCGAGCTTTACCGGCTTTTTTATTTTCCAGGCCAGCGCTGTGCCCAGCAATACCCAGGAGATATGCGTTTCCATGAGCCGGACGTCGCCCTGTCCGCTTTCCGCCAATCCGGCCCTTAATTTTTCTATCTGGCTGCCTGTCATGTCCTTAACAGTTCTTCTGTGAGCTCGTCCGCTGTTTTGCCTTCATCCGTGCGGACTACATAATCGATGATCTCCGGTTCTTCATATTCATTTTTAAGAAGCAGGTATACCTGCCAGTCAGCTTCGCTATCCGGCCTTTTGCGCTGCAGGCGGCGCTTCGTTTCTTCTTCTCCCGCCTTCACCTGTATCACTACCGGCCTGGCATGCATTTCAGCGGCAAGCGCCTCGAATGCTCTTCGGCGCGATGCCTTATGAAAAGTAGCGTCAAGCACTACCTTCCCGTTATGGCGCAGCACTTCCCGCGCCTTCGTCCACATTTCCCGGTAAACCAGCTCCTTGTCGCTTTCGTCATACCTGCCGCGTTTTTGCAGCTCCGTCCTGATGGCGTCGCTGCTCAGATGGACCAGGTCCAATGCCCGTGCAAGCTCCCGGGCCAGCATCGTTTTTCCCGATCCGGGGAGCCCGGTTACAAGAATGAGCGGTGCGTGGTGCAGATGAGTTTCCATGTGTATGCGGTGCTCCATACTTCTTTAACTCCCGGCCTTCGTGTTTTAGTATATTCCGGGATCAGGCCGGAATGGAGCCCGGGCAGGCATGCTTTTTGCGTACAAAGACCTGTCAACAAATATTTAAGTGTCACACACAATACAAACATCATGAGAAAGTACCTTTTAATTGCAGGCCTGTTGTACTTCAATATCGTATCCGGACAGTCCCCGGAAATGAACAGCTACCCTGAAAGCGTGAGGCAGGAAGCGCTCGCTGCCCGGCAGCATCTGAATGAGCTGAAAGCCCGGCATGCAAAGCTGCAGAAGGACATCGATGAGAAAAAGCGGGCTGCAGAGGAAGCGATCGCGAAGGCCGAGGAAAATACCAGGGCCGCTACCGAAGCGACAAGCAGGCTTTCCCAGAATCCGCAGGACAAGTCGCTTTCATCGACGGTGAAAAAGATGAACCGGGAATCCAAACGGCTCGATCGACAGGCACAGAAGGCCGCCAGCGACGTGGCCAAAGTCCAGGACGAGATAGAAGACGTGGAAAAACAGATCGTTGAGGCCGAACAGCGACTGGCCGTCTTTTCTTCCGCCGGCGGCAGCATGGATGCCGGGGCGGGCGCACCTGGAGCGGCAACTGCAGATCCGGCGTTGTCAGGTGTAAGGAAAGATTCTCTTTCCGCCCCTGCCCGGGCGGCGCAGGCAGAGGGAACGATGCCCGAGGCAGCGCAGCGCGTAGTAGAGCAGACCTATAAAAATTACCCGCAGCAACCTGGTCAGCCGACCATTATCATCAACAATATCATTGTTCCTTCAGACTACCAGAACAGGCAGGCCGGCGCCTTTTCACCGGCTTCGGGAGTAGCAGGGTATTCATCCGGGTATCCCGCCGGAGGCACCGCCCGCGATGCTGCACGCCCGCAGCCGTCGGAAGAAGAGTGGCGTGAATACCAGGCCTACCGGGATTGGCTCAGGTACAACGGTCAGGGTCCCCGGTCGCGGCGCTATACGGGTGCCTATAGGGGTGATGAGGAGCAGGCATACCGGAACCTGACTTTCAAAGAACGCTTCGGGGAGCTGTCTGCCCGCAAATCAGGCGTTTGGGTAATACCCAGGGTAGGGCTCCACGCTGCCAATTTTGAGGCAGATTTCAAAAACAACGAAGCCACGGGCCGCAGCGGCTGGAATGCGGGACTTGATTTCCGCGCACATGTCAACCGGCTTTTCATCCAGCCCGGAGTACATTATTTTAATACCTCACTCGACCTGACCAGCAAAGACAGCCTCGACAATGTGTCGCTGACGTCGGGACCAAAGATCCATTCGCTGAAAGTTCCTTTGCTGGCAGGGCTTTACCTGACGAAAGCCCGGGACGCGTTTCTGAAATTCAACATACGCGGCGGGATCGTCGGTAACTATGTGATGTCGGTCGATAAGGCGGCGGACTCCGATTTCAGGAAGGAAAACCTTGAGACTTACACCTATGGTCTGAATGCCGGTATCGGGATAGAGCTCGGGCTGATTACCATCGACATTTCTCACGAATGGGGCATGAACAGCATGTTCAAAGACGCAGACGTTAAGAATAACCTGCTCCGGGCTACTTTGGGCGTCAAGCTCTGATGCCGGGAAAAACCTCGCTGTCGGTCACTGGCGACAGTTTGTAGTAAAAATCCACTCTTCGGCAGTGGCGCGTCTCCTAACTGCTGCTGAACGCTTCTTCATGCACCGGGTTGCCGTCTACGTCACGATGTATAAATTTAATGACGGCTGCAGACCGGTCCGACGGTACTACCGCGATTTCCAGGAAGCCTCCTTTTACCCTGAGGAACTTATGCTCGGGGCGTACATCTTCCTGGTCCCAGCCCTGGGCGTGCGCATCGCTCACCGGCCCGGACCCGAATTCCGTCAGCCCGGTCTTTTTGTCCACCGAAACATACTGCCAGTGACGGTCCCCGTTAACCACGAACATATTTTCCTGGGCCGACAGGTATTCCCGCAGCCAGTTTCCTTCGGTTTCAAAAGCCTTGTTGGCATGGTTATCCGTTTTCCGGTCGCGATCGGGGCCTACGACCGGCGTCGGTGAAAACAGCAGCCTGAAGGTGGCATCAGAGCCGGCAACCGTTTCGAGGAGCCACTTTTTTTGCTCCTCTCCCCAGATCGTCTTACTGGCGCTATCCTTGTCCTGGTTGGAAGAACGGTATTCCCTTCCTTCCATCAGCCATATCTGGAGATGCCTGCCCCAGCGGAAGGTACGGTAGGGCTTGCCGGCTATAGGTGCGTTCTCCCGCCACAATTTCAGCCCGTCGCCAAAGGTAAGCTGCCCGTAGGCAGGTGAAAACGGGTGTACGTCATCGCGCAGCAGATCGTGGTCGTCTTTGGTCATGTAGACTGGCACGCCCTTATAAAAATCGACCAGGGAAGGCCATCCGTCCATTGCATGCCATTGGTGCCTGGCTTTTTCGATGGTCGTGCCGAGCGGCCCGGGTTTGTCGTAATAGACATAATCGCCCGTATGGACAAAAAAATCCGGGTTCAGCCGACGCATGCTGTCGTAGATCCTGAAGCCTCTTTCGTCGTGGTCATAGCTCCAGAAATACTGGCAGGTAGAAGTAACGAGCCTTACGGCATCCGGGGAACTGAACTGCGGGGCGGTCCTGAATGTCCCGGCGGCTGTGTGCAGCGCGTCGGAGCCGGGGAGTTTTGCGGTCCAGGTGACCCGGTAAGAAGTAGCGGGTTTCAGTCGGTCAAAGGGGATCCGGACCGTAAAATCATTTTCAGTGTCTGCGGAATGCCATTCCGATTCCAGGATCTGGCCACCTCCCGACAGCTGCACTTTCACGCTTCCTCCTATCCCTTTCACCCCTCCGTCCATGGAGCCGACAGGCATTTCTTCGTCAAAATCGATGGGATGCCTGAAAATAGCTTCTCTTCGCCGATGCACGACCGGGTTGGGTTTTTCCTGCCCGCAGAGCCGCGTCCAGAGGATCACAGAGTCGGTAGTCACCTCGGCAGCCTTGAAACCGGTAGTAAAAAAAACCTCCTGTTTTTCAGGCCGGTCCGGGACCGATCCGGTCATTACGGCAGGTATATCGGATAGCGACAGGGAAGCAACGATCCCGATCCCTGCCTTTTTTACGAATGTCCGCCTGTTTTCATTTTTCATTTGTATAAAAAAGGTTTGAGCTGTTAGGTATTAGCCGCGCGGCGGATCACCTTATTCATCGGTGGCAGGCGGCGTACCGCTTTGTGTGCCGCTAAAACCTAAAACCTAACACCTCATGGCTATTTCATACGAATAAAAGCGGATTTCGGGAAATCATACCCTATTGTCTCTGATAAACCAGCGGGTTCAGATCAGAAGCGGCTTCGCTTCCCACGGGCAAATTGCAGAGCCACCGCTCAAGATCGGCGCGCTGGTATTGGTTCCGGGGTTCGGTAATCTTTGCGCCGTCGGCAAAAAATATCACGGTCATCACCTCCCTCATCTTATCGGGTGTATGATTACCCGGCGCCGCATGAAAAGTCCAGCCATAATGCCAGGTAGCATCGCCCGCGTTCATGGTTTTCGCACGGGTGACCTCCAGGCCCTTGTCCCTCACAAGCTGCTGAAACATCTCCTCCGATTCATCCGAAATCGCAATATCCCCTTCAAACTCCGCCTTGTGAGACCCTGACGCAAACGTGAGCATTCCCATATCTTCGGTGATGTCTACCAGCGGCATCCACATGGTCACTGTATCGGGGGTATCCAGGGGCCAGTAATACTGGTCCTGGTGCCAGGGCGTATGGCCGCCTCCCGGCTCCTTATACAACGCCTGATCATGGTAAATCCTCACGCCGTCGACACCCAGCAGATCAGCCGCTATTTTTCCAAAGCGCCGGGCCAGGGTGAAATCCGCAACGGCCGGGTCGACCTCCCAGAGGTTCATCACCTGGAGGAAAGCCTTCCCGTATGTGTCCCGGTCCTCCAGCTTACGGGTTTCGGTATTGTTGGCAGCCGTTGCGTTGTTGATCACATCGCGGTAATACGCTATTTCCTCCCGGCTCAATATACCCGGGATCAGCACGTGGCCGTCTTTTCTAAAAGATGCTACCTGCTGCTCTGATACATTTTTAAATCCGCTCAAATCCGGCGGGGTCAGGGTTGTCTTCATGATTCCAATAAATAATATGATGATACATAGGACAAATTTCAATCATCCGGCATGGATTTACGAGGCAAAAAATGCCTATTTTATGGATTATTTTGTCTTACTTTATCGAAATGAATAACAAACCAGTAAAATAAGCGATGATAAAAGCCCGGTTTGAAACGATCAGACCCAACGACAGGGCCTCGTTCGTGGTCAATGCCTTCGCGTTGGAGAAATTTACGGCGCCCTATCATTTCCACCCGGAATATGAGCTTACCTGTATCATACAGGGGGCCGGTACCCGTTTTGTCGGTAAGAACATGCAGGCATACGGCCCGGGTGACCTGGTATTCCTCGGGGCAGATCTTCCGCATTGCTGGAAATCGGAAGACTTTGCTGCAGGAGAGCTCCGTTCGCAGTCGATTGTCATACAATTTGAAAATGCTTTCCTCGGAAAGGAGTTCTTTGAAAAGCCTGAGCTGGAATCCATAGCCGGCCTGCTTAAAAGAGGCGCTTCAGGTATCCGCTTCCTGGGAGAGACGGCAAAGAACGTCACGATGCGGATGGAAGCGCTGAGCCGGGAAGAAAGCAGGTTCAGCCGGATGCTGGGCCTGCTGGAAATCCTGGATATCCTGGCCGGCTCCACCGAATACGTCCTTTTGGATAACGACGGGATGACAGCCCGGTCTCACCCGGCCGAACGCGGGCGGCTAAATGTTTCACTGGGCTATATCGTAGACAATTTCAGGACGGAGATTGCTTTGGATGAAGTCGCCGCAACGGTCAATATGTCGGTCAGCGCATTCTGCAAGTATTTCCGGAAAGCCACGGGCAAGACATTCATCGAGACAGTGACCGACTACCGGGTCCACTTCGCGACAAAGCAGCTCCTGCTGACCGATAAGTCTATGGCCGATATTGCTTTTGACAGCGGCTTCGGGGATATATCCCATTTCTATAAGGTTTTCAGACGCAGGCTGAAAACAAGCCCGCTCCAGTACCGGAAAAGCTTTTTGAAGGGGGTTTGACCACACCCCCTCCTATTCCTCACAGCTATTCATAAATGAGCTTTTATATGCCCCAGAAAACCAATCGCATACTGGGCGATGACGCGATACGATCCCCGCTGCAGAAGATTGATGCTCCCGGCGTTGTGCTGGGTGACGTCCGTCAGGAAGCCATCTGCAGTCGTGCTTTTCAATAACCTGTTGTAAACCGCCAGCAGGTCTTTTTGGGAGAACTCAGGCAGCCAGCCGATGCGATGGCCGTGTGCAAAAGCCGCGGCCAGGCCGGCGGTCGCGGAGCTTTCGAAGCGGGTTCCGGGCTGGTCGAGGTAGGCCTTCCAGCTATGGTCCGGCTGTTTGAAAGACATGGCTATCTGTGCGTAATGCCGGTATACCTCCTTCAGTCTCTTTACGCCCGGATCGTTCTTAAGCGGGCTTTCGCTTTGCAGAATCTCGCCGCAGCGCACTATTCCCAGCAGGAACCATACATAGCCGCGGCCCCAGTTTCGCCTTATCCGCGTTTTGCCTTTCGAGATGCTCCCGATATTGTACACGGCGCCGTCATCCGTAAGATATTTAATCCTTTGCTCCAGCTCCAGGAGCGCCATTTCATATAATTCGGGAGCCTTTAATGCGGTTCCCAATGTAGTGAGCGGGTAGGCCAGGGTATAGCAGCCTTCGGTACTTAACCCGTCGGGCTTAAACCTCATTCCGGCATCAAATCGCTCTTTGCAGAAATCGAGGAATAACTTTACGGACGCATGGGAAGGGCGGTGATGCGCCAGCGTAGCAAAAGGGAGCCCTGCCTCCAGGTTAGTGAAGGTATTATCCCTGGGCCTGGCCCACAGGTCTGCATATACCAGGTTCTTTTCGTCCGGCCAGTAAAGATCGAGATGACGCCGGATAGCCTGCAGCGCCTGCGGATCTTTTTTTCTCGCATATAGCTGCTGCAGCCCGTCGAGAGTGCACCCCTCTGTCCAGCCGAAAGGCTGCAGCGACCAGTCGGAGCAAAGCAGGTTTTTCCATTCCTCGTTTACCGAAGCGCTATTCCCGCCCGATTCGACGATCAGCAGATGGGACCCGTTTTCTGCGCCGGAAGAGAAATAATAAGTCGTGTCCGACCCGCCCAGCAGCTTAAGCCTTATGCCTTCATTCTTAAGCGACGTTATGTCGCAATCCAGCGGAGTTTCAAAGATCTGCAGCCCGGTAGGGTACCAGATCGATAACTGCCCGATCTTCCGGTCAGAACCGTCCAGGTACACTTCTACTTCGTCTTCCTGCCTTGTATCGATCGCCACCTGGAGCCGTAAAAAAGCTATAGCGCCGCTTGCTGCGGGCAGGTCGGCACAGTCAAAAACCGTCCCTTCATCGTTGGCGTTCAATGAAAAGTAATCTTGCCCGAAAGCCACACGAAAGCCATCCGGCACCTTTGCTTTCGCCTGTGCCGGGTTTCGGGGTATAATGGCTTTATACTGAAATTTCTGCACGTGGGAAAGCCTTTCGGCGCCGGTGTAGGACAGGAAAGGTAAAGCGCTTCCGGCCAGCATAGCCTTCTCACAAAAATCTCTGCGATTCATCTGGTCAATGATTTAGTACTTGTATAAATATATCGGGGCCGCCGGTCATTTGATGTCGTCGACAGGCGGGAGATTTTTTTCCGATCCGAGGTATCCTTCGTTCTGGTTGATGACGCCCAGCGTATTCGCCGCGATAATGGTCTCCGGAACCGGCCATAAAGCATTGTGCGGCGCGATCCTGAAAACCTGCTCGCCCCATGGGAGCGCGACTTTAAAAAACCAGTTTTTGGCCATTACGCGGTCATGGAACCAGTTTTTTTGACTGAAATTGCTTAAGGAATAGCCCGCTGTTCCTGCTTTTGCCAGTAAAAATGAGGCGCGTACCATCTCGCCGTGACGGGGTTCTTCGGCAAACAGCTCGCGCGCTCTTTCATCGAATATAAAATCCAGCGTCACTTCATTTTGGGAAACCGGCAGCGCTTTGGCCCTTCCCCTCACCCTATTGATATCTTCCGCGGCCGCAGCATGGTTCCCTTTCCAGAAATAAGCTTCAGCCCGTACCAGGTAAGTCTCCGCCAGCCTGAAAATATACATGTCGCCGTGCCCGCCCATAGGCCTCACGGTCGGGAGCTGCTCCGGTATATAGGTCTTGTAGTGCGGGAAGGAATAGCTGTGCTTCAATGTATCGGCCGGTATGGGGTAGTTGGCCCTGCTGACCGGTTTCCCGAAGTCGACGGAGGCCGGGTTGTTGTACCTGATCTGCCACCATTCCACCCAGTTATTGCCTTTCCTCCGGATGTCGTTCCGGAAATCCCATATTTCGTACACATAATACTGGGTCGGCCTGCTCTGCGCATTTCCTTCAAAAAGCGTGTCATATTGAGCCCCGTTCAGCACCATACCGTCTTTTCCCTCGCTGTCCCTGCCGTTCTGCCACCACGCCGGGTTATAGGCCCTGGCGAGCACATTGCCTTCCACCGTTCTCGCTCCCTCAGGGTCGGTATACCTGTCTACCACTGCCAGGATCGTTTCGGTATTGACGGGGTCGTTCATATTTTCAGGCCGGTGGAGGTCCCATATCACGTTCCTGTCGGGGTTGTTCCTGTGTATTCCGAACCTTCCCGACATCAGGGCATAAGGACCTTCAATCACATTCGTAGCCGCCCTTATCGCCTCGTCAAAATCACCTTTCGCCAGCGCCACCTTTGACAGGAGGTGATTGGCGGCGCCCTTCGTCTCGGCGCCGGGCACGTTTCTTTCCGGCAGCCATGCGACGGCCCATTGCAGGTCCTTCATGATCTTGCCCAGTATCGCCCATCTCGAATGCGTATAGAAATCCAGCTTCGGGCCTGTTACTTCCTCGCCGATAAACGGGACGTCGCCATACGAATTGACCAGCCGGTAATACCAGTACGCCCGGTAGAAAAGCGCCCCTGCCAGCAGCCTGTTGCGTGTGCTTTCGTTCTGCCAGGTAATGTTGTCGATCCTTGAAACCAGCACGTTCGTATTCTTGATGGAATTATAAGCCAGGTTGAACAGCTTGCCGGGAAAGTCATGCGCGCCTCCGTCGCCCGAAGGGGTCAGCCGGGTAGCAAAATCTTTCACCACTACGCTCGGCAGCGAGAGCGTGGCGCCCACATCGGAAACAGCATGCTCATTGACAATAGGGCTTCTGCCGTCGTAATGCTCGGCCCTGAGGTCCTTTCTCATGGAGATCAGAAGCGCGTTAAAGCCGTCTTCGTCAATATATACGTTTTCCGGTGCGTAAAATGACAGCGGCTTCGGCTTCAGCCAATCCGCGTCGGCACACGACGAAACTGTTGTCGCAAACAGCCCGCAGAACAGGTAAAGGCATATCTTTTTCATAATCGATCCGGGTTTAGAAGGAAACATTAATACCAGCTGAGTACGTCCTGGGCATCGGCACATTGCCCGATTCCGGGTCCCAGCCTTCCCATTTGTCAAACGAATACAGGTTCCTGGCAGAGAGGTATATTTTCAGGTTGTCAAAGCCTTTAAATACCCCGGTGAAAACCGAATGGGGTAAGTTATATCCCACGGAAAGATCCTGTACCCGCACGAAGGATTTGCTGAAATAGCGTCCGTATCCACCGGCAAATGCCGAAGAAGCGGCTGTAATGGAGGCGTACTTATCGGAAGGATTTTCGGGCGTCCAGTAGGGAACGGAGCGCATGCCCCGCCGGTCGTAAACTCCGTTGTTAGGATGAATGAAGTCGGGAATATCGTCTATGTGCCCCAGCTCGCTTCTTAAAAATACGGCGGCAAATAAGTGCTTGCCGAAATTGAACTCATTTCGCAAACCGATCCTGAATCTTGGTTCCCGCCACCCGATAAACCGCTTGTCGTCGAGGGAATACCTGCCGTCATTATTGATATCCAGCGCTTTGTAGTCTCCGGGTGTAAGCGCATACCGTTTGGCTTCTTCGGCTTCATCCAGCTGCCATACGCCGACAATGTCATAGTCCCAAACCCGGTCGACCGCTTCCCCGATAAACCAGCGGTTTGTGATGTCGGACACTTCCTGTCTTACGATTTTCCCGTCTTTCTCCACTTCCCGGTAGTCGCCGAACAGGTGGATAATTTTGTTCCGGTTTAAAGAAAAAACGAAGTTGGTCCTCCAGGAAAATTTATCATGGTTGTAGTTGACCGAATTGACGGACAGCTCCACTCCCCTGTTCCGAAGCTCGCCGAGATTGGCTGCTATATTCTGAAACCCGGTTATGCGGGGCAGTACCCGGTTCATCAGAAGGTTGGTGGTAGTCATATTGTAAAAATCCAGGCTACCGTCTATCCTGCCGCCCGTTATCCTGAAATCCAGACCGAAATTTAAGGCGGTCGTCTTTTCCCAGGCCAGGCCCGGATTTGCCAGCGAATTATTGATCCCTCCTACCAGCACCTGCGAGCCGTCGGAATACAGGTTTTGCGAAAGTCTCGCCAATGCGGCATACCTGCCTATCTCGCGATTCCCGTTCGCTCCCCAGGAAGCGCGCAGCTTGACCAGGTCCAGGAACGGCACTTTAAAGAATTTTTCCTCGGAGATCTTCCAGGCAAGCGCTCCCGCCGGGAAATTGGCTCTCGGGTTGCCCTGGCCAAACGCCGAATACCCGTCCCTCCTGACGGACAAGGTCAGCAGGTATTTGTCTTTAAGCGCGTAGTTTAACCTGGCCATCAGCGCATCGCCCGTAGAGTAGTTGTCACTGTTGGACAGCACCTGCCGCGTCGCAAACTGCAGTGCATGGTAGCTCAGGTTTTCGTTTGGCGAGAATCCCTCTGCAACCAGGTTTGAGCCCCAGGATTGAAACTTTTCCAGGTTATATAAAAAAGTAAAATCGAACGACTGGCCGGCTGTTTCTTTCCGCCAGGTGAGCAGGTTATCGACCATCCATTCGTATACCCTGTCCTCATTCCGAGTACCTCTGCCCTTTACATTAAAACCGGTTGGCGTCGACGAAGGGTAAAAAGCGTAGTGATAGGTTCCGGAAAGCCTGGGTTGGAACGACAGCTTGTAGTTAAACCCGAAAGGTAGCTTCAGGTTGGCGTACAAAGAAGCGAAGATGGAGTTGGTTTTATTTTTATTATGATGCAGCTTATGCTCCATGAGGGGGTTTACATCGCTGATAAAATCATTGGGGAACCACTTCAGAGATCCATCTTCTTCATACATCGACCCGTAGGGGCTGGCGCTCAGCATCCGGGTTACAGACGCAGGCAGCGCGCTGTTGTCCTGGCTGGTAAACTGCGCATTTATGCCCAGGTCTATGAACGGGTTGATCCTGGCATTTGCATTGATCCTGGTTCTCAGGATAGAAAAGTCATCGCCGACTACAGGGCCTTTGTTGTTGGTATACCCCATCGACCAGTAATACGAGATGTTGTCGGTGCCCCCTCCGACGCTGAGATCGTAGTTTTGCTTTACGCCTTTCCTGATCACCCTGTCGTACCAGCTCTCTTCATGCCCGCTGAGGTAGTTTGCCATTTCCGTCGGAAAAAAAAGCAGCCTGTTGAGCCATTCGGTTACGATGTCCGGGTTCGGATTGGCGTTAAACCCGTACCATTCCGCTACGCTGATTTGAGAAGGGAGCTCGCGGGGGTCGTGGAAATAATATTCCGGCTGATTGGGCCGCAGCTTTCTCTGCCAGTCCCTGCGGAAATCGGTGTATTCTTTTCCCGATAACGGCCTGATACCCGGATTCGTCACTTCCGAGACACCTGTTTCCATCGAAAAATTAACCTTCGGTTTTCCTTTGGAGCCTTTTTTGGTAGTAATGAGAATGACCCCTGAGGCGGCACGGGCTCCGAAAACCGCTGCCGAGCTGGCATCTTTCAGAATGTCGACGGATTCGACATCGGAAGGAGCTATGTCGCGGATATTCCCGTTAAAGATCACGCCGTCCAGAACCACCAGCGGGTTGGTATTTGCGTTCAGCGAAGTCCTCCCGCGTATTTCCATCGACCCGCCCCCGGCTGCCGAGGTAGCCTGGGTGGAATTGAACCCCGCGACAGTACCCGCAAGCATATCCGTTACCTGCGTCATCTGCTGGTTTTCAAAGTTTTTCCCGCTCACCCTGACTACCGAGCCGGTCAGGTCGCTCTTTTTCTGAACGCCATACCCGACCACTACCAGCTCATCGAGCGCCTTTGTGTCGACCGCCATTTGGATTTCCAGGCTCGTTTTGTTCCCCACCACCAGCTCCTGGCTCACGTACCCGACAAAAGAGAAGATCAGCGCCGCTTCTTCGTCCGGAACCAACACGGAGAAGGTACCGTCGATATTGGTAATCGTTCCCTGCTGAGTCCCTCTGACCAGGATATTCACACCCGGCAGCCCCTCTCCTTTTTCGTCGACGACCCTGCCCGAAATTTTCCGCTCATCCACCTGCTTCCCCGTCCCCGGAATAACGACCGATTTTTTATCAACGGCCTCTAGCTCGCTGATCACGTAAATATTGCCAACCTTCCGGAACGTAAGGTTGGCGGGCTTCAGCATCGCTTTCAGCCTGGCCTCTACCCCAGCATCGCTTTCCAGGTCGACCCGCACCTTCCGCTGCTTTATCCTGCTGCCTTTGTACATAAAATAAATGTCGTGCTTTTCCTTCAGCCGGTCCAGGGCTACATTCAAAGGTTCGTATAGCTGTCCCTGGTAGCTTGCCGGTTTCCCGGGATTTTTCTCATGGTGGCTGGTAACGGCCAGCTCCTGGGCAAAGAGGTCACAGGCGGGTATACCTATGCTCAGGGAGCATAGCAGCGTATACCGAAACATCCGCAAGGTTGCTTTCATGCGTTAAAAGGGTTTTTAGGGTATGAAATTCGGAACTACATAATTCGGATCTGCGAGCCGTCCCGGCTGATCTCCAGGTCGAGGGTTGCCGCCAGCGACTCCAGGAGCAGGTCGAGGCTCCCGGTCGGCACAATACCGTTCAGGATCAGCGTTCCGTGCTTTGGATCCGCTATCAGGATCTTTACGTTAAATTCCTGTTCGATTTTTTTTGCGAGCTTTTCCAGCGGGACATCGGTAAGCACCCATTCTTTTTCTTTCCCGTCTATAACGCCATTCGGGGGTATCTTCTGCACCCGGAACGTATCATGCCAGTAGACGATCTGCTCTCCCGGGATGAGTGAAGCTTTCCCGGTTCCGCTGCCGTCGGGGTAGTCGAGTACCACCCTGCCCTCATCAAGCTTCACGCGGGTGGCCCGGCTGCTCTGCCTGACCGTAAACTCGGTCCCCAGTACCCTGATGCGCAGGGAATCGGCCAGCTCTACCGTAAATTGCCGGTGGTCGCTCCGGCGGACTACCGAAAATTCGGCCTCGCCGCTGAGGAGTTTTACCTTCCTGTCGAAAGGAAGAAAATTAAAACGCGGCGCTACCAGCGAAGCATTCGCGTGCAACACCACCCGGCTGCTGTCGGGGAGCCGGAGCGAAAGGGTCTCTCCCGCTCCGGCCACCACCGTTCTGCGATTCCAGTGAGGGTGGGTCAGGTAAGCTAAGGAGCACAGAACAATCGCCAGGCACCCGGCCGCCAGGTAGGATATCATCCCTATACGCCGGGGCTTTTCTTCTTCCGGACCGGCGACAGGCAGGGAATTTTCCCTCTTTTCCAGAAATCGCCGGTAGGCTGCCGGGCTTTCTGTCACAACCAGAGGATTCAGGCGCTCCCACTCCTGGAGATAATTGTAATACAGCTCCTGGTTGGCAGGAACAGCCAGCCATTTCTTCAGGATCTCGATCTGAAGCGGAGTCGACCTCCCTTCAAAATGATTGAACAACAGTTGCCTGATATTGGAAGAATTCATGAGTTTTCGGTCGGGAAAAGTTTTCGTATACTATGCAGCGCCCGGGTGATATGGCTTTCAACCGTTTTGGTGTTGATGCCCAGCTCCGCAGCTATCTGCAGATGAGGCTTCCCGTCATAACGGCTCATAATGAAGACACGGCGCGCCATGGGCGGAAGATCGCCGACCACCCGGTTGATCCGGTGGACAAGCTCGTCGAGCAGGATGATCTGGTCGGGCTGCTCGACCTCCTGAAAGTCTGCGGACTCAGGCGTTCCTTCCGGGGAAGGCGCATATTTTCCCAGCTCAAACCGCAGGTAATTGTAGGCACGGTTACGTACGGCCCGGAACAAATAGGCCCTGTAGGATATCCGTATGGTTTCGAATGAACGGTTGTTCCAGAAATTCAGGAACACTTCCCCGACTACATCCTCGGCGATCTGCCTCGAATATACCATACGGATTGCGGTGCTGCACAGGTCGTTATAGTATGCGCGGAACAGCAGCTCACACCCTTTTTCCGGATCTTCAGCAAACGCTTTCCGGATAAACAGCTCTGAATCAACAGGCTCCGTCTCATCAGATGCTGTTACTTCCGGCTCTTTCCCGAAGGGAACAGGCGAGCTGTCGGAACCTGTATTCACATGATCTGCCTCCATTAGTCAAAAGTTTGTTTTACACCAACTATCAACTAAGACAAATAAAGTGCGCCTACCCCCGGGACTTAAATATAATTTTTATGAAAAACAGATAACATTAATTCAATTGACTTATATTCAAGTCAATTAATACCTATATTTGATCTGAATACAAGGCAAATGTGCAGATGGAAACACTTATTGAGTACCAGCAAAACGTGGTGGATGGAGTCGGCAACGATTTCCATCGCTTTCTTTATAATCGGCTTCCGTGGGAAAGCAGGATGCTATCCATCAAGGGTTTACGCGGCGCAGGCAAGACTACCATGCTGCTTCAGCACCTCAAATATGGGCAGCCGGAAGGCACTAAAAGTCTCTACGTGACAGCCGACCATCCCTGGCTATATACACATACCTTGTTAGAAACAGCCAAACTGTGGGTACAGAACGGAGGCCGGGCACTCTACATAGATGAAGTGCACAAATACGTCAACTGGTCACGTGAACTGAAGAATATCTATGACGGATTTCCCGGGCTACAAGTCTTTTTTACCGCTTCCTCCGCACTCGATATCTATCGGGGGGAGAGCGATCTCAGCCGTCGTGTACTGACCTTTACGCTGCCGGGAATGTCGTTCAGGGAATACCTGAATTTAGTGTATGGCCAGGCACTCCACCCCGTTTCCTTAACGGAATTGCTGAACAACCCTACAGAAATCCCTGCCGTCATCCGAAAACAGATCGAAACCCCCATACCGCTGTTTCGTGAGTACCTGGTGAAAGGATACCTACCCTTTGTTCGTGACGATCAGAAGTCCTATCTCACAAGGCTGGTGCAAGTCATCGAAGCTTCCATCACGAACGACCTGGCATTTATAGAAAACTATTCTGCAACCCATGTCGTCAAAATCAAAAAACTGTTAGGTGTAATTGCCGAGTCCGCCCCATTTGAACCCAATATATCTTCGCTTGCCCGCAAGCTCAACCTGGGCCGTGACACGGTGAACAATTTTCTATATCATCTGGAGCGGGCATTTCTACTCAATCTGGTCAACAGGCCGTCGGAGGGAGTGGCAGCCCTGCAGAAGCCCGACAAAGTTTACCTGGAAAACGCCAACTTCTCCCACGCGTTGAAGGAACATCCTGATCGCGGAACTACCCGGGAGACTTTTTTTCTCAACCAACTGCGTAATGCCGGACACGAAATCCACCTGGCCGAAAAAGGCGATTTCCTGGTGGACAGAACGTATACCTTTGAGGTCGGCGGACGCAGTAAGTCCATCAAACAGATCGCAGGAATATCCAATGCCTATATTGTCTCAGACGACATAGAGATCGGGTTTGGCAATAAAATCCCGCTTTGGCTATTTGGGTTTCTCTATTAAGGAATGTTATCAAAAACCCCGGCCTTTACTTTTTCCAGCCCTTCGTAAGCTGGTTGGGCACTTCCTCTACAGTGGCACGGTGCGCTTCCGCTACTTTCTTCAGCTCGCTTACAAGGGCCGGGTTCTCCTTTGCAATATCAAACCGCTCGGAAGGGTCGGTCAGCACATTGAACAGGGTGGGCGTTCCCAGCATTTCAATTTTAGGAGGATACCCTTCGGGGTTATTGGATTTGAAATACAGCTTGTGAGCGCCTTTTCTAACCGCAAACAGCTCCGTACCGTGATAGAAATACATCACATCCCTGGGCGCTGCGCTTTCGCCGCGAAATACAGGCGACAGATCATACCCGTCCAGCACCCGGTCTTTGGGCAGCTGTACTCCCGCCAGCCGGCAAATAGTAGGCAGCAGGTCGAGGGTACTGCCCGTTTTCGACACCACGCCGGGCTTTACGTCTTTACCCCAGATAACGCAGGGCACGCGCTGCCCGCCTTCATAGCTGGTACCTTTTCCCCCGTACAGCAGCCCGGCCGAGCCGCCGTTTTCCCCGAACACCAGCCAGGGGCCGTTATCGGTGGTGAAAACGACATAGGTATTTTTTTCCAGTCCTTCCGAGCGTAGCGTTTTGAAAATCTCTCCTACGCTCCAGTCTATTTCTTCTATCACGTCGCCGTACAGGCCTCTTTCACTTTTTCCCCTGAAGTCGTCGTTCGCAAAAAGAGGGATATGCGGCATGCTATGCGCCAGGTACAGGAAAAACGGCTTTGACTTATGTTCTTTAATGAACCTGACCGACTCCTCCGTATACCGCCTGGTTATCGTCGACTGCCCGGCCGGCCTTTCGATTTCCTTACCATTTCTCATGATAGGGACATTGAAGCCTCTTATATCCGGGTTGGTCTTCTGGAAGCGCTCATAGGCATACTCCCTGTTCCGGTCCATATCGTTGGAGTAGGGAATGCCGTAGTAGTAGTCAAAGCCATTAGCGTTGGGGGAGTATTGAGGCAGGTGGCCCAGGTGCCATTTCCCGACGCAGGCGGTACTGTAGTTCTTCGTTTTCAGCAATTCGGCGATGGTCAGCTCATTTTCAGGAATACCGCCCTCCGAATCCGGGAAAAGCACCCTTCTCGAATCAGGTCCTTCCATGCCGCCCCGAACCGGCAGCCTGCCGGTGAGCAGGCCGAAGCGGGAAGGCGTGCACACGTTGGAAGCCACATAGAAGTTGGTCCATTTCTGTCCTTCGGACGCCATTTTATCGATAAAAGGAGTCTTGATGGTAGGGTGCCCGAAACACCCGAGATCTCCATAGCCCTGGTCATCGGTGAAGATGATGATGAAGTTGGGAGATTGATTGTTACGCTGACAAAATCCCGGCTGCATATACAGCACAAACAAGGCCGGAAACAGGAATTTTAGTTTTTTCACGTGTATAAAATTTTTAAATTATACTTCAACACTTTAAGGCCTCCCGGGCTGCTGCCAGGGTGTCTGGCCGCCCTTTTGAATATAGGTCATTAAAAGCTTGTTTAAAGCACTTACTTTTTGAGGCTCCTTATCGGCGAGATTAGTCTTTTCATAAGGATCGTTCTCCAAATGGTAGAGCTCGAGGGGAGCGTACGGGTTGTTCTGCAGCAATTTCCAGCCCTGGCAGATCAATGCATGGTAATCGTTGCCGCCGTATCTCAGTCCTCCTTCCCTTCTCACGAAGTATAAAGGCCGTTCTTCCATTTTCGCCTTGCTGTCGAAGAGTATACCGGCAAAGCTTGCCCCGTCGTAGCCGTTGCCTTCCTGCCCGGATACAATGGCCTGTATCGTCGGAAGCACATCCATGGTGGCCAGCTTTTCATTTGAGGCGGTACCTTTCGCGATCCGGGCCGGCCAGGTAGCGAAAGCAGGGATCCGTATCCCGCCTTCATACATGCTCTGCTTCCCGTTCCGGTAAGGCTGGTTATTGGCCAGGTCATCGAGGTTCCCCCCGTTATCGCTCAGGAACAGGATCAGCGTGTTGTCATATTGCCCGGATTCTTTCAGGGCCCGCACCACCCGTCCGATACCATCGTCGAGATGCTCTATCAGCGCAACCAGCTTTGCCCGTTTGGGGTCGATGCCGGGCTGTCTGGCCAGCACCTTATCGTACCACTCTTTGGGCGGCTGCACCGGGAAATGAGGCGCGTTGTAGGCCAGGTATAGAAAGAACGGGTCCTGTTTTTGAGAGGCCTTGCGGATATAGTCGACAGACCAGTCTGTAAACAGGTCAGTGGCGTGGCCTTGCGGATGAATGACCTCTTCATTTTCCCTCATAAAATTGATCCCGTGCCGCTTATGGTCATAGTAGTCCTCCATCATATCCTCCAGCCAGCCGTGGAAATAGTCGAAGCCTTTTTGATTAGGCAGGTTCGGCAACGCCAATCCCAGGTTCCATTTCCCGACCAGGGCGGTCGCATAGCCGTATCTCTTCAAAACTCCCGGCATGAGCGGCACATCAGGCTTCAGGTAGCCCCAGTTGTCGAACTTATGGTACCTGATCAGTCCTGGTACGCCCACCGCATCGGGGTAGCGCCCCGTCATCAGCGACGCCCGCGTAGGCGAGCACACGGGAGAATTGGCATAAAAGCTGTCAAACCTGATGCCGTCCTTACACAGGGCATCTATATGAGGGGTTTTCACATCGCCCCTGTTGTAGTACGAGACGTCGTTAAAGCCGAGATCGTCTGCCAGGATGACGAGGATGTTGGGTTTTTCCGGCTGCGCGAACATCGTCAGCGGCATCGACAGGAGCAGCAGGATGCATTTTGTTAGCTGGTTCGTCATGGTGCTTATACTACCAGTTCGGGTTTTGATTGAGCCCGGGATTCAGGGAGATTTCACTTACCGGTATAGGAAGCAGGTTGTAATACTCCAGGTATCCCGCCGGGAACCTCGTCTCGATTATCCCTCCCAGGTGATCTTTGATCGTCAGGGGATAAATGTCCTTCCCGATTTTCCACCGCCTGATGTCGGACCAATATAAGCCTTCCAGGGCAAATTCTATCCTTCTTTCATGCCTTAATTTCTGGCGGGCCTCCGCCTGGGACAAGCCTGCCGGCAGCGTGGAGATCTTCACATCGGCCCGCCCGGTCCTGACCCGGTTGATAAGGGCAATCGCTCCCGGGATATCCTGATTCAGCTCGATCATAGCCTCCGCTTTGGATAGCAGCACGTCTGCATAACGCATTACGATATTGTTGATCTCCGACTGGCCGGAAACCGGGAGCTCCGCCATATTATTTTCCCGGTATTTGCGGCAGCTCAGGTGCTTGAGCCTGTTCCCCGGATGGTTAAACGCTCCCCCGGAATAGATATAATTCGGAAACCGGAAGCCCAGGATATAAGACCCCGGGATCACGATCGTGAATTCCAGTCTCGGATCCCGGTTCCGGAACTTGTCATTGGGGTCTACCGGCGAGCCGTCGATGGTTTCGTAGGCATCTACCAGGTCGTCAGTGGGGACATAGCGGCTTCCTCTTGTAAAGCTGCCGGTCCCGGTGCCGCAATACTGGTCGTGAAATGAGCCCTGGTTGTTTTCCCCGCGGATATACTGGATATCGAAGATGACTTCCTCATTGTTTTCGTTTTCCTTTTTGAAGAGGCCTTCATAGCTAGGGAACAGCGCATACTGGTTCAAAGCCTCTACCTGGTTAGCCGTCTCCAGCACCTTATCATACTTGTTCTGGTACAGCCAGGCCCTCATTTTCATCGCCATGGCGGCCCCTTTCGTAGCACGGCCGGTCTGCGGCGCTTTCAGCTCAAGATTACTGATCGCCACATCGTAATCGGCGATAACCTGGGCCCAGGTTTCTTCAAGGGAGGCGCGCACCAGGTTCTTGGCTTCATCGGCCGATATCGCCGACGTGATGATCGGTACGCCTCCATAGGTATCGGCCAGCAGGGAATAGGCCAGGCCCCGTAAAAAGTGGGCTTCCCCGGCATACATCTTTTTCCTGTCTGCCGGTAAATCTACCTCGTCCAATATCTTCAGCAGGTAATTGGCCCGGAAAATAATGGCGTAGGCACGGGTCCAGCGATAGGTAACCAGGTCTCCGTCGGAAGAAGACAGCTGCCCGTTGCCCGCCTTGGCTATCGGGCCGTTGCCCCAGTTGAACGCATTCGGCGTGGCGCCGTCAAGCACTCCAAACCCGAACAGGCCTTCGTTGTAAATGGAATTTTCCTTTAAGAGCGAGTAGACGCCGTTCAATGTGTATTGGATGTCCGTTTCATTTTCAGGGAAGCGGGCGGATGTGATCTTGTCTTCGGGAAAAACCTCCAGGTAGTCGGCACATCCCGAAGCGCCGAGAAGCAGGAGCAGATATATAAGTCTTTTGAGCATGAGCCTAGAAGTTTAAATTGACACCAAATGACAGAATTCTCGGAATGGGGTATACCCTGGCGCCCGCATCGAACGTATTCCGTTCGGGATCATACCCGTCATATTCTTTACTCGCGATCGTCCACAGGTTTTGCGCGTTCAGATAGAGATATGCTTTCTGAAGCTTCAGCCTGCTGGTAATGTTTTCAGGCAATCCATAGCCCAGCTGCAGGTTTTTTACTTTCATAAAGCTGCCGTTCACTACCCAGAAGTCGGAGTCTGCGTTGTTCCAGGAGTCGTCGAATCGCGCCATCGGCAGATCGGACCCGCTGTTTTCCGGAGTCCAGGCGTCCAGCCACCGGGTCTGGATGACCCTGTTTTCAAACGACAGGTCCGTGAAAAGGCTTCGATTGAACAGCTTGACCCCGCTAACCCCTTGCAGCAGGATGTTCAGATCGAACCGTTTGTATTTAAAGGACGGCGAGATTCCGTATGTAAACCGGGGTATCGTGTTGCCCAGCGACTGCTTATCCTGGTAATCCAGCCTGCCGTCCTTGTTCACATCCTGAAATTTCAGGTGACCTGCCCGCGGTACAAATCCGTTTGCATGCATATGCTCCTTTGCCTCCGCATCCGACTGGTAAATGCCTTCTGTTTTATACCCGTAAAGCTCGCGGAAAGAATACCCCTCACGGATGAGAAACAGCTGATCGGGCGATCGTTCGGTACCGAAGTCGGTCACCTTATTGTTGATATAGGTGAGATTGAATCCCAGGTCCGCTTTAAGCCTGTCCGTTCCCGACGCCAGGTTGCGGTAATTCAAAATGATTTCTACGCCATCGTTCTGCATAGCCCCCTTGTTTTCAAAAGGCGCGGTCAACCCGCCGAGCACCAGTGGTATCGGAAGCTGTACAAGGATATCCGTCGTATTCTTACGGAAATAGTCTGCCTCAACCGAGATTCTATCGTTCCAGAAACCCGCTTCGACCCCGATGTCCAGGGTAGAAGTCTGCTCCCACGAGATATTTTCGTCTACGAGCGAAGTAATGGCCATACCGGGAGCGAATGTCCCGCCGAAGCTGTTGCTCAGCAGGTTGCTCTGGTCGATAATGGTCAGGTAAGGCGAGTAGCTGGCCACGTTCTGGTTTCCGAGCTTTCCCCACGAAGCCCTCAGTTTCAGGTTGGAGATCAGGTCTGAATAGCGCAAAAATGCTTCCTCCGAAACCCTCCATCCCAGCGAAACACCGGGGAAATACCCCCACCTGTTACCCTGGCGGAACCGGGAAGAGCCGTCGGCCCGGAAATTGGCCTCAAAGAGGTATTTGTCTTTAAGGGCATAGTTCAGCCGGCCGAAATACGACAAAATCCGCAGGCGGTTCATATTGCCGGTGCCCTGGATCCCCGACGTCCCGGCGTCGACCTGGGTGAGCCCTTCTTTCGGGGGATTATTGCGCCTGGCATACAATGTCTGTATTTTATTGCTTTCGTTCTGGAAACCTGCCAATAGCTTGAAATCATGGCCTTCAAAGGCTTTCGACCAGGTGAGGGTAGAAAAGAAGTTGGTATTCATCGAATAGTCCGCGCCGCGGTTCATCTCCAGCCCTTCCCTGTTGTAGTTTTTGGTGATCGTCTCTATGCCGGAATCGGTGTACCCGAACACGCTGGAATTGTACCTGTCGACCAGGCTCCACGCCCCGTTGGAAGCGAATGTCGTCTTGAACAGCAGGTCTTCCGTGAGGTTGATATCTGCCGTGGCATTGATCGTCACCAGGTTATCCTGGGTAGTGGTCCGTCCGTTGGCGGCGTCGATCAGCGGGTTCCGGTTGTCGTACAGCATGGCTCCCGCCTGGTCAAAAACTTCCACTGAGCCAAACCTGCCCATACGGTCATAAGGGGCGATATAGGGGGCCGCACCGCCAAGCATCTCGAAAACCCTGCCCAGCGAGCCATACGTAATATCGGAATAGGGCTCTTTGGACAATCGGTTCAAAAAGCTCAGCCTGCCGCCCAATTTAAACCACGAGTTGATTTTGGTATCCACGTTGGCTCGAACGCCGAGCCTGCGGGAATTCGTATTGGGCACAAGCCCCTGCTGGTTAAGGTTATTGAGCGAGAGATAGGTGGACGTCTTCCCTGACACCCCCGATACCGACAGGTTATTTTGCTGGATCAGGGCGTTCCGGAACAATTCCCTGAACCAATCGGTATTGGGATATCTGAATGCGTCCGTTCCCTGCTTGTAGCGGTCGATCAGCTCCTGCGGAAAAAGGGGGCTGGAGCCGTTGTTGATCATCGCCGCATTGGTCAGCTCCATGCTTTGCGCACTGTTATTGATGAGACTATAGTGCCTTCCCAGCGATTGCATTCCCACATATGAATTGACATTCACCTGCATTTTATCAGTGCCGGTCCCCATTCTCGTAGTAATCAATACCACGCCGTTAGCAGCCTTAGAACCATAGATAGCTGCGCTGGCGGCGTCTTTCAGCACTGAAATGGATTGGATATCCGAAGGGTTCAGCTGCTCGAAGGAACCTTCCACGCCGTCTACGATAATAAGCGGGTTGGAATTGTTGAGCGTGCCCCAGCCCCTGATGCGGATCTGGGCGCCGTCACTGCCCGGCTTGCCGGAGTTCTGGCTCACCCACACCCCGGAAGCAGTGCCGCCGAGGGCCTGCGAAGCGTTCGTGATGGGACGGTTGTCCAGCTTTTCATCGTATTGAATAGTCGAGATCGCGCCTGTCAGATTTACTTTCTGGGTGCCGCCGTAGCCGACCACGACAATTTCTTCCAGCGATCTCGCATCAACCCTGAGATTGACCTCCAGGCTTGTCTTATCTCCTACCGCTACCTCCTGGCTCAGGTACCCGACAAATGAAAAAACCAGCACGGCATTTTGATCCGGCACCTCGATGCTGAACGAGCCGTCCACATCCGAGATCATACCGGTTTGCGTTCCCTTGACCAGGATGCTGACGCCCGGGAGTCCCTCTCCTTTTTCATCTGTAACCTTTCCTGTCACGATATGGGCGAAACCCGGCCGCAGACTCCCAAGCTTCGATTCGATCTGAGGTTCTTTTACCGCGCCGTTCTGATTCCTCCTGATCACGATATTATGCCTGAAAATTTTGTAGGTCAGCGGGAGCCCTTCAAAGAGCCGTTTGAGGGTCTCTTCAATGGATTCATGCCGAATGCTGACCGACACCCGGTGGTCAACCGGGATTTCCATCTTGTCGTATAGAAAAAGATAGTCAGTTTGCTTCTCTATAGCCTTGAGAGCGGATTCCAGCGTAATATTTCTCTTTTCCAGGGAAATTTTCTGGCTGTAACCCGTACCCCATACCTGGGTGAGGATCACTAGCAGGAAAAAGGTCAGCAGTTTCATTTTCATCAACAAGTTAGGCGGTATGATCAAATCATACCATGCCTTGTGGCAGGATATGGGTTTTATCTCCATATATTTGTATGGTTTGGGTTAAAACATGAGTTACTTTCTGAACAAAGGTCATTTCGTGAAACAGCCCGGACATCCGCAGGGAAGATGTTGCAAGCATTTTCCCTGTTTTTTTGGGCTTTGCCAGTTAAGGAGATTTCGCTTTTACAGCCATATCTGGTGTTTAAATGATTACACTAACTATAATTAATATACGTTTACCGGGTTATGATCATTTTCCGCCCTTCCATCCTGTAGTTGACTCCTGCATACTGAAGCATAGCCATAAATTCGGATAACTCAACATCCCTGCGTACCCTGCCGGCAAATTGCTTTTCCGGCAGGACGCCTTCATAGCCGACCTCTATGTCATACCAACGTGAAACCTGCTGCATGATCGTTTTGATATCGGCTTCTTTAAAATAAAACAAGTCGTTTTTCCACGCGATCATTTCCTCGACATCTACGGCTGCGATGCTGATCGCCCCGTCTCTGGTAATGCTGGCTGCCTGCCCGGGTACCAGCGTATTTTTCTTATTGCCATTTTTCAGCGCTACCGATCCTTCGACAAGCGTAGTGCGCGAAACCACTTCGTCGGGATAGTAAGCAATATTGAACCTGGTTCCCAGAACGGCCACTTCATTGGCGCCGAAAATAACCCTGAACGGCCGCGTAACGTCTTTTTTAATATCAAAAAAAACTTCGCCCTCTATCTCCACCTTTCTTTCGTCTGCTCCAAAACCTGCCGGGAACTTTATCGACGAGGAAGCATTAAGCCATACAGCGCTTCCATCAGGCAAGCCGACCTTATACCGGCCTCCTCTCGGCGTCGACACAGTATTGATCCCGTTGGCATAAACCTTGTTCCCGGCTACTTTATATACGATATAACCGTCTTCTACCTTACTGATCTCGATCGCGCCCTGCCGTGATATCACACCGTCCGCCGCATCGTCAAGCAAGACTGTCGACCCGTCGGCCAAAGTCAGCATCGCCCGGTTGGTCGCCGGCTTTATATCGGATTGTATCCCCGCTAAGCCCTCTTTTTCTTTCCTGTCGCCATCCCATTTCCACCAGGCGCCCGCAATACAGATAAGGGCTACAGCCGCTGCCACCGAATATTTTCTCCACCAGCCAATTTTCCGGCTATCGTTCTGATCAGGCCCGTCGTAATTTTTCTCCGCGGGCAGCTCATCCTGCGAAAATGATACGATCGAATTCAGTATCCTGTCCTTTACCTCTTCCGGGAAGACCTGGTCCGCCTCATGCAGGTTCTCCCATACCTCCCTCGTCAGGTCTGAAAGCCGCTCGTCATCTTTCGACTTTCTTACCAGCTCCATCAGCTCATCTATTTCCCTCCCGGTGGCCTCACCGTTATAGTAGCGTTGAAACAAGTAAGACAACCGGCTATGCGATGTGTTCATTCGATCGGGTATTAGTCAATAAAAACCTTACACCCGTTAAGACAACAGGCAACCTGAAAAAGGGGGTATGGCGCCGGTATTTTTTAGAAAAAAAAGGAAAAAATCAACGATATGCTGACAGAGGCTTTGCCGAGGACATAGGTGCTGATCGATTCAGTCGCCAGCTGCAGGTACTTTTTTACCGTCTCCCTGGATAAGCCCAGCTGATCTGCTATTTCGGTGTACTTCTTCCGCTCATGCCGGCTTAAAAGGTACACTTTCTGCTGCTGGGGCGGAAGGCGGTTGATCGCTTCGTCTATCAGTCCGTAGTGACCGGGCTCCTCGGATTCAGCGGGAATAAAAGATTTCTCCAGAAAGTTCCAGTCGGCATCGCTGAAGGTCGCCCGCTCCCTTGCGATTCTCTTCAGGCCGTTGAGCGCATGGTTCTTCGATACGATATAAAGGTAGGCCCGCAGGTCATGAATTTCGGAGAGTGTCTCACGGCTCATCCATATTTTCAGAAAAACGTCCTGCACGATCTCTTCCGTCAGCTCCTGCGACCGTGTGATCCGCATGATATGCGTAGCCAGCAGCCGGTGGTACTGCTCAAACAGAGCGCAAAATGCTCTTTCGTCGCCTTCTGCTACCTTCAGAAGCAACGTTCTCTCATCGTACAGGCAGGCATACGACACCATATTTTTAGAGAATGAGAATTAAAGAGACCGGACAAATATAGCTTTTATATTATAAAATGAAAATATTTTAAGTCCGGTATCCGGCCAGGTATTCCTATTTCTTCCCTTCGGTCGCTGTTGTACGCCAGCTGAATACGTGGTAAGTAGCCGGAACATCTCCGACGTTCCGGATAGCGTGCATCTGCTGCGAAGCCTGGAAGATCACAGACCCCGGTCCTATCGTTTTAGTAACGCCGTTGACCAGCGACTCAACGGTACCTTCCCTGATGATAATAATTTCTTCTGCCGCGTGCTTATGAGGAGGGTGCGGGGTTTCGCCGGGATTCAGCGTTGTAATATGGCATTCCAGCTCTTCCAGCGTCGCGGTAGGCGATCTGAAAACTGTTCTCACCTCCCCTGTTCTGGTCTTTCTGACTGCCATGTCCTTCCATTCGAACGCCGAAGATTCCATCTTTTCAAGCTGTATGCCTGTTGCCGCCAGCGCCGCAGTCGCGCAGAACGTTATGGCCGCTACGGTGAGGTCCCTTTTGCTGATTTTCATAGTCGATCCGGGATAAAATTAGTTTACCTGCACTTTTGCTTAAGACCGCACGAGCGAACTTCTACCCTTATCCCTATCCTCTATTCTCTATTTTTTTATGTAAATCATGAAAATTATTCATTTTTGGGCATCACAAAGTATAAGTTCCCTATCTTTGACAATTTAAAGCCGGTAATGTCATCCTACAGAACCCATAGCGAGCTGCAGCTTACCGCCTTATTGCGAGAAGGCGACGGGGAAGCCTTTGTGGAGATATACAGGAGAAACTGGCGAATGATGTATAACTCGGCTTTCAAACGTCTGCGCGACGAAAAGCAATGCGAAGACCTGGTGCAGAACGTCTTTACGGATCTGTGGGAAAGGCGCGGGGAAGTGGAAATTGACAACCTTTCCGCCTACCTGAGCACCGCCGTAAGGTTCCAGGTCATTAAGCACAGCACCAGGACGCGCGACGCTTCTCCGCTGACAGACACCCTGGAAAGCTCATTGATTTCTTCCCTGCGGTCGGAGGATCCGCTGATCGAAAAAGAAATCCTTGAAATTGTAAAGCTCTGGATAGCCGCCCTCCCTGAAAAACGGCGGGAGATCTTCCTGATGCACTATATGGAAGAGCTGAGCTCGTCGAGGATAGCGGAAGTACTTGGAGTTTCTCAGAAAACGGTCCAGAACCAGATTGCTACGGCTACGAATAGCATACGGGACCAGTTGTCAAAAATATTGTTTATTTTACTTATAGCTGCTAATTGAGGTGCCTTCGACTCCGCTCAGGCACCGGGGCGATTCTACTAACATGTGTTGGCCCCTAAGCAAATATAAAAATCAAAGGTGCCTGAGCGGAGTCGAAGGCACGATACTATACTTCTATATAAAAATGAAAGGATGGATGTACATACTGAAATGTAGCGATGGAAGCTACTATACCGGAAGCACAAATAATCTGGAATTAAGACTAGCACAGCATCAGAGCGGCTTAGGGGCGATACACACAAGTAAATTCTTACCGGCTGAACTTGTTTACTATGAAGAATTTCCACGAATTGATATGGCTTTTTACAGGGAAAAACAAGTACAGGGCTGGAGCAGAAAAAAGAAGGAAGCGCTCATTGACGGCAAGACCGAAAATCTTAAAAAAGCCGCAGAATGTATAAACGATACACACTTTAGGAATTGGAAGGGTGCCTTCGACTCCGCTCAGACACCAGAAGGAGATTTCACTCAGACACCGGAACGAGATTTCACTCAGGCACCGGAACGAGATTCCACTGAGGATCACTGTGCCTGAGCGGAGTCGAAGGCACGGATTCTGAAAAAAATTTCCACTTCATCTTGGGAGTTTTCCAATTTGCCGGTACATATGGTTATAAAGCCCTATTATGAAACCATTCGACCACCGGCAGGAGCTGATCATTATTTTCAGAAAATACCTGGACGGGACGGCTACGCCGGAAGAAAAGCAGTTTGTGGAAGCCTGGTACGGGTCTTTCGAAAAAGAACCCGGAATACTTGACAATTACCCGGAAACCGGGCAGGAGCTGCTCGAAGCCCGGATGGAGCAGGCGCTGAGGATACATATCGATAATGACCGTCCGCGGTCCACCTGGAAAACTATAACCAGGAACATCAGGCTGGGTCGTGTGGCTGCTGCTGCGGTCCTGATCCTGTCGCTTGCGGGTTCCTGGTACTATTTCACTAACACCGGGCTGCGGGAGCCGGCCCAAACCGCTATGGCCGCCGGACCGGACCTGGCCCCGGGCGGCAACCGCGCCGTGCTCACCCTCAGCAACGGGAAGCAGATCGTCCTGGACAGCGTCTCGACCGGGATGCTGGCCCGGCAGGGCAATACGGTGATTCACAAGGTAGAAGACGGCCTTGTTTCCTATACGGGAGAAGGCCCCCGGGCCGGGCAGGATTTTAACACCATTACAGCTCCCGCCGGCGGCAAATACAGCGTCGTGCTGCCCGACGGAAGCAGGGTCTGGCTGAATGCAGAATCTTCCATTACGTTCCCGACTGCTTTCTCACCGGAAGAAAGGTCGGTAAAGATTTCCGGTGAGGTTTATTTCGAGATCGCGAAAGACGCCCGGCGCCCCTTCAGCGTACAGGTAGGAGCCCTTCAGAAGGTGCGGGTGCTCGGTACGCATTTCAACATCAACGCCTACCGCGATGAAGGCAACATTACGACCACACTGCTCGAAGGCAGCGTAGAAGTTTTGGCATCAGGCGACGCGCGCCCGGTTATGCTCAAACCCGGGGAGCAGGCCGCTCTGTCGGGATCAGGCAGGATCAATGTCCGCGGCGACATCAATACAGAGGAGATCGTCGCCTGGAAAAACGGGATGTTCCAGTTTGAAAAAGCCGATATAGAGACGGTTATGAGGCAGTTCAGCCGCTGGTACAACGTCGATGTCATTTACGAAGGCCCGTTGCCGTCTAAAACCTTTTCAGGGAAAATAGATCGCAAGGTCAACGCCTCCGAAGCGCTTGATATCCTGTCTTTTACGGGGCTTAATTTCAGAATAGAAGCTTTGCCGGCCGGGTCGAAAAAAGGAAAAATTGTAATACTTCCCTGAGCCCGGACAAATTCAGTTATACACTTAAATCCTATTCAATATGACTAAAAAACCAGGAAGCCCCTAGCAGCAGGACAGCCGGGTTCAAAATAAAACCGCAGAAGTGTTGGAGCCACTTCCGCGGTAAGCGTCTGAGCCCTCCTGCTTCCCGGTAAGGAAAGCAGGCAACAATAGATCTGGTAATCTTTTTAAAACCCAAACATGCAAAGATAATGAAAATCTGTGCGAAGATGATTCCTGTTCCCCTCATACAGAGGTGGACCAGCACCCGGCAGGCCGGGCAGGAAGCCCTAATTGTAAAGCAACTGATTAGACAGATGAAACTGATCATGATACTTCTGACACTGGCGCTGGTACAGGCGGGAGCAACCGGCTACAGTCAAAAGGTGACGATCAGGGAAAAAAATGCCTCCGTCGAAGCTGTATTCCGCGCTATCGAGAAGCAGACGGGATATGTCTTTTTCTACAACAATGCAGACCTAGTAAATGCAAAGGTGAGCATCAATCTAAAGGGGGTATCGCTCACAGAAGCGCTGGACCGCTGCTTCGCCGGGCTGCCGCTGACCTATAAGGTAATCGGAAATACGATTGCTATTAAGAAAAAGGACGAATCCATATCCTTACAAAACCGAAACAATAATGTATTGCTGCCTGCGATCCTTTCGCATAAAGCACTGGTTGGAGGCGCACCTCCACTAATCAATCGCACATCTGAACTACCCAGGCCTGCCAAAAGACGTATAACAGGCATCGTCACGGACGACCGGCTAGAAGCGCTTCCCGGTGTCAACATTTTAGTCAAAGGTGCCCAACAGGGAACGATAACTGAAGCGGATGGCTCTTTTACAATAGATGTGCCTGACGAAAATGCAGTACTGATCTTTTCATTTGTCGGATATATCAGTCAGGAAATAATAGTAGGAAGCAGAAACTCTCTTAAAGTAGTGCTGATTACAGATAACAAAGCGCTGGAGGAAGTAGTTGTCGTCGGTTATGGTACCAGAAAAAAGAGTGACTTGACCGGTTCAGTAAGTTCGATAAACGGGCAGACGTTAGAAAATCGCAATATTAGTTCGCTTGAACAGGGACTTCAAGGGCAGGCATCCGGCGTACAGGTAACCCAGGGAGGCGGCCAGCCGGGCGGCCCAACGATCGTAAGAATCAGGGGACAAAATTCGATTATGGGAGGCAACGATCCTTTGTATGTCATCGACGGCGTTCCGGTACAAAACAGTAATGACGGGAATACCAGTATCTTAGCATCTATCAATCCTGCGGATATAGAATCTTTTGATATCCTGAAAGACGCCTCGGCAATTGCAATCTACGGTGCCAGGGGAAGTAATGGCGTCATTCTCATCACTACAAAGAGGGGGAAAAGCGGCAAAAGCAACATAACCCTCCGTTCTTCGCTTGGCATATCCAATGTAATCAGAAAGCTGGAAATGCTGAACAGCCGACAATACGCGGAGCTGGCTAACGATAGAGCCGTCAACGATGGCGTTCCGCTGCCTTTTCCTGATGTCGACCGTGCAGCATCCGTCAACACAGTATGGCAGGATGAAATCTTCAAAACAGCGTACACACCCGAAACTGTTATCAATATTTCAGGCGGTAGTGAAAAAACAAAATATTTTGTTTCGGGAGATTACTTTAACCAGGGCGGGGCTATTATCGGGAGCAAATTTACCCGCGGATCGTTCAGGCTGAACCTGGACCAGGAAGTTAACAACCGGCTGAATATTTCTACTCAGATAGTCGCCTCCAAATCACTGGCAAAACGCTCCGATGCGGAAGAAATTCTTGAGTCGGCACTGGGGATGCCCCCGGTAAACACACCCTATGACATTGATGGGAACTACACGCCCGGCGATGTACTCCTGGGATACCCTTTCAGCGACAGTAGAGGAGATAACCCGCTGATAACTGCCAATGAAATAACCGATAACTTAACAAACTCCCGGCTGTTGGCCAATTTAAGAGCGCGTTACAGGTTGTGGGATGATATGTCGGTGGAATTGATGGCAGGCACCGACCAGGTGTCAGGAAGGCGGGACCAGTACAAGACCAGGTTCGTAAGAGGGAATCCTGATGGTTCAGCTGCTGAACGGAGGACCGAGACCAACTCCTATATTATCGAAAATCTTTATCAATATAATAAATCTTTATCATCCAATCGGCATATAATCAATGCTACGCTGGGATTTACCTGGGAATCACAATCCAGCAGGACACTTGCCGCATCTTCCCAAGGCTTCGTCACGGATAATTTCAACAATCATAATCTTGGTGCAGGATCGAGATTCGGCGCGCCGGACAACAACACCATAGAATGGGACCTTCTTTCATTCCTCGGACGCGTCAACTACACGGTGGATGACAAATACCTCTTTACTATAAGCGGCAGACGGGATGGATCCTCACGTTTGGGTGCGGGAAACAAATGGGGATTTTTCCCTTCAGCAGCATTTGCATGGAAGATTACGAATGAAAACTTTATGGCAAATATTACACCTCTCTCCGATATGAAACTGCGGGTCAGTTGGGGGAAATCCGGGAACCAGGCTATTTCTCCTTACCAATCGCTTCAACGTTATGAGCCGCAGCAACTCGTAATAGGGGCCCAAGGGACGATCGGCTTCGCCCCCGCGAACATAGGGAATCCGGATCTGAAGTGGGAAACTACGACGCAACTGGACGTAGGACTCGATATCGGATTATTACAAAACGCCCTGACGGTAACGCTCGACTATTATCACAAACAAACAGACGATCTGCTTGCAGTTGTGAACTTACCGCCCAGCAGCGGCTTTGCCACTACGCTTCAGAACATTGGGTCGCTGGAAAACAAAGGCTTCGAATTTTCGGCGGGAGCCGACGTTTTCAGGAGCAGTCAGTCTTTTTCCTGGAATATTAATGTCAACGGATCTTTTAACAGGAACAGGATTACAAGTTTGTCCAAAGGTGCTGATATATTCGCCCCGAATATATCGTTCGTAGGCGGAGCTCATATCCTTCGGATTGGCGAGCCTATGTCTTCATTCTACGGCTACATAGAAAACGGCCTCACCGAAAACGGATTGATCAATTATGCAGATCTGAACGGGGATGGCACAATCAATGTGCTCGACCGGAAAATAATCGGAAGCCCTCATCCGGATTTTATCTACGGCTTAACCAATACGCTAAAGTATAAGAACTTCAACTTTACCGTTTTCATTCAGGGTGAAGAGGGTAAGCAGCTTTGGAATTCTAACAAGTACTTTTCTGCGTCGTCCTTTTATCGCGGCGTAAACAATATCGCAGAGGTGGCAAACCGCTGGACCCCAAATAACCCGAACATGAACGCTCCCTATCCCAAAGCAAGCTCCGCATTAAATTTCATGGCTTCCGACAGGTTCGTAGAGGACGCTTCCTATATCCGTCTGAAGAACATTCAACTGGCCTACAGCTTGCCCCTCAAAGGGCGTGCCCTGCAATCGGCGCGGATATTTGTAAGCGGGCAAAATCTGTTAACCTTCACGAACTATTCGTGGTTCGACCCTGATGTCAGCTCATTTGCCAGCGGCGACCTTCGCATCGGCGTTGATCAGGGCGCATTCCCGATCACCAAGACTATTACATTCGGCGTTGAAATAGGCTTATAAAATCATAACTCCAATGAGAACAAGATATAAAAAAATGAAAACAAGGATGCTCCCCGCCGTCTACAGGCTGGTATTGGCCTTTATTATCTGCATGACCGGGACAGCCTGCGAAGATGTATTGGTAGAGACGCCAAAAACATTCCTGGATGAGAACATTACGTTTTCAAGCGAAAACGGGGCTATTGCAGCCACCCTGGGAATCTATCAGTCGCTACGTGCAACCGCCTATTACGGCCAGGTCTTCCCGACGCTTGTCATACAGCATGCAGACTATGCCTATGGACGAGGCAGCTACGTCCCTTCAGGAATCTACCAGTTCGACGCAAATACCGTCATACGTATAGGATCTGTTTGGACCAGTATTTATGCTACCGTCAACCGGGCCAACATTGTGATTGCAAAAGTTCCTGAAATGGACATGCTCCCCCCTGCACTCAGAGTTCAACTGGAATCCGAAGCTCGTTTTCTCAGGGCTCTCGGCTATTCTCACCTTGTGAAGCTCTGGGGCCAGGTACCCCTGAGGCTGAAACCGGAAACGACAAATTTCGCATTGAAGAAGGCCTCAACAGACGAGGTGTATGCACAGATTATCAGTGATCTCCAATTCGCAGAGGAAAACCTGCCTGACACCTATTCCGGTACAGATAACGGTCGTGCCACCAAGTGGGCCGCTAAAACCCTGCTCGCTGATATCTATCTGACCCGGGAAAAATGGTCGGAGGCTGCCGCAAAAGCGAAAGAAGTGATCAGTTCCGGAAGATACAAACTGGTAAGCGTGACAAGCAGTCTCGACTTCCATACCAAGCTGTTCGGCCCTGATATTCCCACCAACTCAGAGGATATTTTCTCTATTAAATATTCGGTATTATTCGATAATGATTCCTTTGTCCGCTTTTTTCATAAACCCGAACCTGGTTATTCCAAAGGCGGTCCGCATGCTATTCTCGGGAATATGAACTCGTTCATATCCCAAGGAGAGTGGTCTTCTGAGGCAACTCCCGATCTGAGACGCAACCATGCCTTGTATTCCGGCAGTGATACGCAGTATCTGAATGCAAGTGTGCCGATGCTCTTCAGAAAATTCAGAGGGACTTTAACCAATGTTTCCAACAATACGCCGATCTTCCGCTTTGCAGAAGCTCTCCTGATTTTCGCTGAAGCAGAGAGCCAGGCGAATTCCGGACC
>MEDT01000043.1 GCA_001724175.1 Cytophagaceae bacterium SCN 52-12
GGTGTATCTCCAGCAGATCGTGCGCAATCGAATAGAGGTGATTGCTGAAATTATTGGCTATAGTAGCCGCTATATGCAGTACCCGCCTTTCTTCGGAATCCATCCGGTAAACAATATTGCTGACTGTCTGCGCCAGCTCCACGAGGGTATCCTCCATCTCTTCGTCGGCCGCTTCCACGCAGAAAGGAAGGGTTGAATAGTCGATGGTATCTTCCTTTGTAAAAGTCTGCAAAGGATAGAGCACGCCGACCCTTACCGGGACATCGCTGTAAACTTCCGTAAATTGCCTCAGCTCATGCATTGACCTGGAGCCGGAAGTATTGACGACCATTGCTCTGGGAGGGAATACAATTCTTTCGAGCACGCTTTCCAGCATCTGGTCGGGAACTGCGAGCACGATCAGCTGGGCTTCGCTGTCGGCAAGGTTCAGATCGGGCTGAATATGGCAGTCATAAAGCTGAGAAGCCAGTAATCTAGCATTTTGCGGGTCCCTGCTGTAAACCTCCGCGATGATATGCCCGGCTCCTTCAAAGGCCTGGGCCAGGTGCCATCCGACGTTTCCCGAACCAATAAAAGATATGATCATAAAAGGGTTTATTTATAAGAGCTCAATTACGGCAGCCATGAGAAGGGCTACAGCGCAAACGGTCTTTGCGCGTCGATCTTCAGAAAAATAAACAAAAGGATAGTAAATCCCCAAAGGGACGACCCTCCGTAACTAAAAAAAGGCAGCGGGATGCCGATAACCGGCATCAATCCTATCGTCATCCCGATATTCACCATAAAATGAAACAGGAATATACCCGCTACACAATATCCGTATACTCTTCCGAAGCGGGTACGCTGTCGTTCGGCCAATACGATAAGGCGCGAAACCAACCCTAGAAAAAGGCCGACAACGACCAGCGCGCCTACAAAACCGTGCTCCTCGCCAACTGTGCAGAATATAAAATCCGTATCCTGCTCGGGCACAAAATCAAACTTTGTCTGGGTCCCCTGGAGAAATCCTTTTCCTATCATTCCTCCCGAGCCGATGGCGATTTTGGACTGGATGACATTCCATCCGTCTCCCTGGGGATCCGAATACGGATCGATCAGCACCATAATCCGGTTCCGCTGATGCTTCTGCAGCACGTTGTTCATAAAGAAATCCACGCCCAGCACCGTGATGATCATCCCTACTCCAAACAGGACACTAGTCAATGCGCCGCCCCTCCTGCGCGCCATTTTAGGCATCAGGAAGATCACGAGCGCGACCAGCACAATGATGCCGCCGACCACAAACCATTTGTTCACCAGCAGGGTGATGACCAGGAGAGCAGCCATCACGATACCTATGACCAGGATGATGCCCGGCAGTCCCTCGCGGTAGAGCATGATCAGGAAAGAAGCGAATACGAGGGCCGACCCGGTCTCGTTGGAAAGCAGGATCAGCACCGCAGGCAAACCGATAATAAGCGCGACAACCCGGTAATCTTTCCAATGCTGCAGCTTCAGGGTAGGATCTCCGAGATACTTTGCCAGCGCCAGGCTGGTGCCCAGCTTGGCAAATTCCGCCGGCTGGAGGGAAAATGACCCGAGCTTGATCCATGACCGGGAGCCTTTTATATCGCTTGCCATGAACAGCACTGCGATCAGCGCCAGGATGATCAGGCCGTATATAACGTAGGCAAAAGTGTCGTAAAATTTATGGTCTACCACCAGAATAGCGATGATCAGGATGCTTGCCGTCCCTATCCACAGCAGCTGCTGCCCCGAGCGGTAAGACAGGTCGAACATGCTCATGGGATTTTCCGGCGTATATACGACCGCATAGATATTGAACCATCCCATGATCACACAGGAGATGTAAAGGAGCAATACCAGCCAGTCAATATTGCCGAACACGTATTTGCTGCGCTCCGCCATTCAGATTCCTTTTTTCAGATCCTGTTTATTTCCTCCCGTTCTCCTTAGCCCCACTGTCCTGAGGGTATCCTCCCGTACGGCGAGAGGCACCGTGACGGGTGCAGCCTTCCTGACCGAATCTTTACGCTCCTGTACCTTCGGCAGGATCGTTCCCCTGGGAAAAATATAATTGGGCAGATAATTCTTTCTCAGCACGTACGCCTCTACCGACTTGCTGATGGTTTCCCGCTTCAGGTATCTTTCAATCAGCAAATTGGCGATAGGCGCGGCATGTGAGCCGCCGAATCCCGAATATTCTACGATCACGGCGATGGCTATCTTCGGATCGTCGACCGGCGCGAAGGCAATAAAGATCGAATTATCCTCGCCCTTCGGGTTCTGCGAGGTACCGGTCTTCCCGGCGCTGACAATGCCGCTGCTCAGCTGTGCAAATGCCGGCACAGTACCCCTGGTAACCGCCCCTTTCATTCCTTCTATCACCGCCTCATAATGCTGTCTCGCTATCCCGGTCTCGTGTCTTTCCCGGTATTGCTGAAGCGGCTTGCCATCCTGCGTCCCGATCCCGGCTACGATATGCGGTGTATAAAAATACCCCCTGTTGGCAATAGTGGCGGCAAGATTGGCCAGCTTGATAGGGTTGGTCAACAGCTCTCCCTCACCGATGCTTACGGAGTAAATATTAGAAAATTTCCATCTTCCCTTCCCGTATCGCTTATCATAATATTTATCGTCGGGCACGTTTCCTTTGAATTCACTGGGCAGATCGACACCCAGTTTTTCGCCCATGCTGAACCTTTTGGCTATTTCATGCCACCGGCTCAAACCTGTAGCAGAAGCCGTGAAGCTGTTGGTTTCGTCGTTGTCGTACAGCACCCTTCTGAACACGTGGTAAAAATACGGGTTGCACGAATGCTGCACTCCCATCGCCACCGACGCGATAGGCGGGTGTCCGTGGCATTTCATAGGCGCGCTGCCGTGAGCAAAGCCCGTCCCGGCGGTAATCACGCCTTCCTGGAGGGCAACCAGCGCCTGTATGAGCTTAAAAGTGGAGCCCGGCCGGTAGCTCGACATCACGGCGCGGTTAAACAGCGGACGGTAAGGATTCCGGTAAAGCTCCATGTAGTTTTTCGAGAAAGACCGGCTGGAAAGCAGCCGGGGATCGTAGGTAGGGGAAGAAGCTATGGCTATGATCTGCCCTGTTTTAGGCTCGATGGCTACCACGCTGCCCACTTTATTCACCAGGAGGCTGTCGGCATATTGCTGCACCATCAGGTCTATGCCCGTGTAAAGGTTCCGGCCGACAACGGAAGAAGTATCGAGCTCCCCGTTTTTCCATGATCCCTTTTGTATTCCTTTTACGTTGACCATCACGAACTTGGTGCCGCGTTTTCCCCTCAGCTCCTTTTCGTAGAACTTTTCAAGACCGGTCTGCCCGATATAGTCGCCCTTCCTGTAATAAGGCTCCTCCTGCTCATCCATCTGCTTTTTCGATATCTCGCTCACATATCCCAGGGCATTGGCCATGCTAGCCGTAGTATAGGTCCTGACCGAGCTTCTTTCAAACTCGAAACCCGGGTAATCTACCATAATATCCTGTATCCGGGCAAATTCCTCCTTCGACAGCTGTCTTAAAAAAAGAGACGGCTTTACGCGGGAGTACGCCTTTGCCGCAGCCATCAGGCTATCGAATTCCCAGCGCTCTATCCCGAAAGCCTGGCAGAGCCTCAGTGTATCCCGTACCCTGGCTTTATAGGGCGTCACTACCAAATCGTAAACAGGGGTATTGTAGACAATAAGATTCCCGTAGCGGTCGTAGATCTGACCGCGCGCCGGTATCTCGATTATTTTCTTGATGGAGTTGCTCGAAGACTCTATTGCATAGCTTTCGTCGAGCACCTGCAGGGAAAAGAGCCTCGCCAGGTAAATGACTCCTATCAAAAGTGCTCCCCAGATGATAAAAAGATGACGATTCTCCTGCATGCAGCTCTACTGAACCCGTAACTCCCACTTTAACTAACGCAAAATTAGCCGTCTTTCACGAATATTCAATACAGCTCCGCCCGCTAAAAAATCACTACCATCCCGCGCCTTTGGCCAGTGTCCGGATACGGCAGAGATAGCTGTGCGCTGTGATGTACAACGTGCTTCCGTCGTCACCCCATGCGCAATTGGCGGTGGGGCGTCCCGTTTCGATCCGGCCGAGCAGCTTTCCTGATGGCGACAGCACCAGAACGCCTCCCGGCCCGGTCGTCCATATATTGCCGCGACCGTCAATTTTCAGCCCGTCGGGAAGGCCCGGCATTCCCTGCTTTACCATGGGAGTGGCGTCGAAAAGGACTTTTCCTTCCCCTGCTTTACCGTTTTCCAGAACCGGGTAAGACATGATAACCGCTCTTTCGGGATCGGAAACAGCCACGTAAAGCGTCTTCCCGTCCGGCGAAAACGCGATGCCGTTGGGGCGGCTCAGGTCGGGGATCAGCAGCTCTGTCGCACCCGATCCGCTTATCCGGTAAACGCCGCAAACATCTATTTCACGGGTAGGGTCTTCTGCCTTCTTCGCCAGTCCGTAGGGTGGATCGGTAAAATAAATTTCCTTCGAAACAGGATGCTGGGCTACGTCATTGGGGCTGTTCAGCCTTTTTCCCTGGTAGCTGTCGGAAATCGTGCGCTTTCCGCCTTTCACAAGCGACATGGAGCTTATCCTGCGATCGCCGTGCTCACAGGCGACCAGGTTACCCTTAGAATCGATCAACAGCCCGTTTGCACCCGGTTCGTCGCTGTACACGCCAACCCCCGTGTACCCGGATGGATTCAAAAATACCGAAATACCGCTCTTCTCCTTCCACTCGAAAATAGTGTTCTTGGGAACATCGGTAAACAGGAGGCTGCCCCGTTCCCTGCTCCAGACCGGGCCTTCCGCCCAGGTGAACCCTCCGGCCAGGACTTCTATCGACGCGTCTTTACCGACCAGCTTTTCAAAAGCCGGATCTACGGTTATTACCTTTCCGAATGTCGGGTATTGGGCATTCACATTACTCGCGGCAGCTATCAGAATCAGTATATTGAAAGCTATGCTGAAAATCAGCCGGGAAACGATTTCACGATCCATAGATAAGGATTTTGGTTAAAGGCAAAAATAGCAAGTTTATCCGGTTACATCCATAGAACGCGCCGCTACTTCCTGTTGTAGTCGCTGAACAGCGCCTGCTGCAGGGCTTTGCTCCTGGCAATATCGTCTTCTGTAATCGCTCCTTCCTTTCTTACAAAATCTTTTCCGTCGTGATCGTATACCAGCAGCTTGTCCGGCTGGACGAAGCCATAGCCGTTCTGGTAGAAAAAGGCGGCGAACGAAGCGGCGCCGGGCGACAGGAGATCGCGGCTGAACCTGAAAGCGGTGTCCGGTTCCATAAGCTGTCCCAGGAGCGTATTGGCAATATCCGTCTGGCTGCCGGTGACCGGTACCTCCCTGCCGGTGGCGGCGAGCGCCCCGCCCAGCAAAAGGAGGGGTATCCGGAAGCGCCTTTCGTCTTCCAGCTTTTTATTGCCCGGATGGCGATGCCCGTGATCGGCCGTAATAACGACCAGCGTCGAATCCCACCAGGGCTGCCGCCTGGCATATGCGAAAAAGTCGCCGAGGACATGATCGGTGTAGGCGCTTGAATTGAGGAACAGGCTCTCCTCGTCGGTCCCGGGCACAAACGGCTTTTCGACCGGGACATCGAACGGCTCGTGGCTGCTCAGCGTCAAAACCGTCCTGAAAAAGGGCATCCGGGCCGTATCGAGCTCCGCTTCAAGCCGTTTGAAAAGATACTGGTCATGTACTCCCCATTTGGAGGTGTTCACCTCGGTCGGGAAATCGCTCATTTCCGTAATATTGCGAAAGCCTACATTGGTCAGGTAGGAGCGGAAGTTGGCAAAGTCTGCATCGCCGCCATACATAAAAGCGGTATGATACCCTTGCTTTTCCAGCACCCTTGTCAATGACGGGAGCCGTTCGGTTTTCCCCGGGAACTTCACGATCGACGAGCGGGGCTGGGCGGGATACCCGCTCAGGATACTCACGAGGCCTTTGTCTGTCCGGTCGCCGCTGGCATAAAAATGAGTAAACAGCACGCCCTCACGGCAGAGCCGGCTAAGGTTAGGTGTAATGTTGTCAAGACCTCCCAGCGGCGCGATGAGGTCGGACGTAAAGCTTTCCAGGACGATCAGCAGAATGTTGGGCCGGGCGATCTTCAGCAGCCGCGGGGCGCGGAGCGTATCTGCATAAAGCTCCTTCATTAAGCGGGCGGTCTCGGTGCTGTCGAAAAAGTCCTCCGGGTACCGCACGTTCGCAGACTTTCTCAGGCTCGACATAAAATTCCACAGCACGTTTACCGCTGCATGATTCGCGTAGGGCTTGCTGCTGTGGAAATATACAAACCCGGTGTTCATCGGCGCTACGGTCAGGCTGCCCCTGATCGGCAGGATCAAAAAGCCTGTAAGGGCCAGCATGACTGCACCGGACCATTTCGGAACAGGCTGTGACAGGCAGGAAAGGCTGCCTTTGATCCACCGGGCAAAAATGAGCCCGAAACAACCGGAGACCAGCACGAAGATACTCACTCCTTTTACCAGCACCCACGGGCTGATGCTCCCGAACGCACCGGAACCGAGGTAGTCAAACGGCGTGCCGTTAAGCCGGAACCCCCAATGCCGGTACAGCTCCTCGTCTGTGACGAGTATGACGCCGGAGAAGAAAAGCAGCAGCAGGGTATAGCCGGTTGCTATCTTTTCCCATACCCGCAAGGGAAAAAGAATAGAAAAAAAGATGACCAACCCATAGATCACCAGGAAATAACCGGTAATGCTCAGGTCCATCCTGAGACCCTTCCATAAGGACAGACACGCTTCGGAAAACGTCAGGCCGGCGGTCAGATCATAATTGTATAATAAAAAGACAAGCCGGATCACCATCATGTAAACCAGCCAGTAGGCCCCGAGAGAAAAAAAAAGTTTCTGACGCGAAAACACAACAAAAATTTAACACGCCAAATATACTAAGGTAATCCTGAAAATAACGGAAAACGCTCGTCCGGAGAATTCTCAAACCATCAAAAAATAGCACTTTTTTAGTGCATTGAAGCTAGGTCATCCGGGCGAAAATCATTATTTTTACGTTCTTGCGTCTGGTAATAAACTTTTAGTTGATGATTCTGGCAGTCCTTTCGGGCTTCTTAGCGGCCTTAATATTGGCTTTTTCAGGGAAACTGTTCAGAGGGCGCTTGTCTGTCCTCCTGGGATTGCTGCCGCTCTCCATTTTCAACTATTTCCTGTATTTCTTTCCCGATATCAGCGCGGGAAAAGTCATCACCTTCAGCTACCGCTGGATCCCTTCACTGGGCATCAATCTCGACTTCCGGCTCGACGGGCTGTCCATGCTTTTCGTGATGCTCATAACCGGCATCGGGGCGCTCATTTATTTTTATGCAGCCTCTTACCTGGAAGGTCATAAATTCCTGGACAGGTTCTATGCCTACCTCAGCCTGTTTATGGGCTCGATGCTCGGGCTGGTACTGGCCGACAATACACTCCTTATCTTTATATTCTGGGAACTGACAAGCATCAGCTCTTTTTTCCTGATAGGCTTCAACAACGACAACGCCGAATCCAGGAAAAGCGCCCTGATGGCGCTGGCTATTACCGGCTGCGGCGGCTTTTTTCTTCTTGCCTCTTTTGTCCTGATGGGTATCGCCACCCAAACCTACTCGATCGGGCAGATGCTGGCGGCCCCCGGTTTCCTGAAAGAGCAGCCTGCTTACGAGCTGGTCCTGTTTTTTCTTTTTGTTGGTTCATTTTCCAAGTCGGCCCAGTTTCCTTTCCACTTCTGGCTCCCGGGAGCAATGAAGGCCCCGACCCCCGTTTCGGCCTATCTTCATTCGGCCACTATGGTAAAAGCAGGAATATACCTGCTGGCAAGATTTTCCCCCTTGCTGGGAGATCATCTGCTCTGGACCAATACGCTTATGATCACAGGCGGCTTCACGATGCTTTATGCCGCCGCCCACTCGGTTTTCAAGAAAGACCTGAAGTCTATCCTGGCCTACTCCACCATTTCAGCGCTGGGGATGCTCGTATTCCTTATCGGCATAGGCACGCGCTACGCAATTGTTGCGGCCGCCGCCTTTATCCTGGTTCATGCCCTCTACAAAGCGGGCCTGTTCCTTATCACCGGGATTATCGATCATGAGGCCGGCACGAGGAATATAGACAAGCTGGGCGGGCTCAGGAAATGGTTCCCGCTGGTAGCGCTTGCGGGTCTGCTGGCGGCTTTGTCAAGCGCGGGGGTGCCGCTCACGTTCGGTTTTATAGGAAAAGACCTTATCTACGAAGCCACCCTGCATACGCAGGACTTTTTCCGCTACACCCTGACGCCGCTGGCGCTGATCACTAACATCCTGCTGCTTTATGCCGGGTTCAGCACGGGCATCAGGCCGTTTGCAGGCAGCATTCCCGAAAATTTATCAAAGGGCCCGCTTCATCCTTCGCTGTCCCCGCTCCTGTGGATCCCTCCGCTGATCCTGGGCGGGTTAAGCATATTCTTCGGCCTCCTGCCCTATGTCCCTGATCAGCTCCTGGTAAGCCATGCAGCCAGCTCGATATACGGTTCTTATATCTTTCTGCCGTTAAAAATCTGGCACGGCTTCAACCTTACGCTGCTGCTAAGCGCCGTCACCATCGTAGCGGGTGCCGCTCTTTACTTCCTGTATCGCCCGGCAACGGCGTCTGCCGCGACGCAATACTGGCTGCAATGGTTTTCCCCGCAGCACCTGACGGAATGGACGGGTGAAAAAACACGCCTTTTTGCATACCATTATACAAAAATGCTTCAAAACGGCTATCTCCGGTCTTATATACTGACGATTACGGTTTTTCTGATCGGGCTGATCGGCTACAGGTTTTTCTCTACGGTAGATCTCAGGGTGAACACTTCCGGGTTTACGGAAATCCGTTTTTTCGAGTTTGTGGTTTTCGCGATCACGGTGATCGCGACCATTACGACGGTTTTTACCAACTCCAGGCTGACAGCCATCGTCAGCATGAGCATCATCGGACTGTCGATCTGTCTCATATATGTCTATTACGGGGCGCCCGATCTGGCCATGACCCAGTTTACGATCGATACGCTGACGGTGGTGTTGTTTGTGCTCGTGCTGTACCGTCTTCCGCAGTACCTCATCAACTCCAACCGGAAAATGAAGCTGCGCGACGGCCTGGTCGCTTTTTCTTTCGGCACGCTGATTTCACTCATTACCCTGCAGGCGCTGATTTCTCCTGCCAATAAGGAGATCAGCCGCTTTTATGCGGACAATGCCTACCTGCTGGCGAAAGGTAAAAACGTGGTCAATGTCATCCTTGTTGACTTCCGGGGAGCCGATACCATGGTGGAGACCATGGTGCTTACGATCGCTGCGCTGGGCGTCTACAGCCTGCTTAAGCTGAATGTAAAACCGACAGATAAAGATTAAAAACGTGACAGGATGCAATCGACAATATTAAAAACCGCAACCAACTACCTGCTCCCTTTGCTGCTGCTGTTTTCAGTGTTCATTCTCCTGCGCGGGCATTATGAATCGGGCGGCGGATTTGTCGGCGGGCTGGTCGCTTCCATCGCTTTTGTGCTGCATTCTTTTGCCTACGGCCTGGAGCGGACCCAAAAATTGCTTAAATATCCGCCGAAGTCCTTCATCCCGGTAGGATTGCTCCTGTCCTTTATGAGCGGTGTATTGCCGATGTTCGGCGGGAAGGCATACATGACGGGCGTATGGTCGTCGGAACCGCTCCCCGTTATCGGGCTGGTGGGATCCGCCCTTTTTTTTGATATCGGTGTTTTTATAGTAGTGATCGGTGTAACGCTTACCATATTGTTCACTATTTCGGAATCTATTGATCAGTAAACACGCTATGGAATACCTTCTGATTTTTCTGATCGGCCTGCTTTATTCGAGCGGCATCTACCTGATGCTCCGGAAGAGCATGGTCAAGCTGCTCCTGGGGCTTATCCTGTTGGGCAACGGGGCCAATATCCTGATATTCCTCATGGGAGATATCGCGAAGGGCCAGCCGCCCATCATCCCCCGCGACGCAAGCATTTTCACCCAGATGTACGCAGATCCTGTACCGCAATCGCTGATCCTTACTGCTATTGTCATCAGCTTCGGCCTGCAATCATTTGCCATTATCCTGCTGAAAAGAGTTTACCAGATGACGAAATCAGATAACCTGGATACACTGAATACCCACGAGATCGATATATGACCGATAATCTTCTCATATTACCCATTTTCGCTCACCTGCTCACGGCAATTCTCCTGATCTTTGCCTGGAGCCATATCAATCTACAGCGGGTAATCAGCTTATTCGGCCATTTTATGGCGCTCGTTCTGAGCCTTCATCTTTTCAGCAAGACCTGGAAGGCCGGTATCCTGACCATGCAGGCCGGCGGATGGAAAGCGCCTTTCGGCATTACTTTCGTTTCGGACACGTTCAGCGCCACGTTCGTGGTCCTGACCGCAATTGCCGGCCTGGCAGTCGGTATTTTCTCTACCGTCAGCGTAACCAAGGCCCGGATGCAGTTCGGCTACTTCGCCATTTCACACTTCCTGATGATGGGGCTGAACGGCGCCTTTCTTACGGGCGACATTTTCAACCTGTACGTATGGTTTGAAATCGTGATTATTTCTTCCTTCGTACTGATGACGCTGGCGGGGAAAAAGCCGCAGATGGAGGGTGCCATCAAGTACGTCGCCATGAACATGCTGGCCTCTACGGTTTTTCTTACGGCGATAGCGATCCTTTACGGCCTGACCGGCACCCTGAACATGGCAGATTTATCGCTGAAAGTAGCCCAGATCGAGAAAAAAGAGCTTGTCAGCGTCACTTCCCTTCTCTTTTTTGTCGGCTTCGGTATCAAATCGGCGGTATTTCCCCTGTATTTCTGGCTGCCGTCGTCCTACCACACGCCTCCTTCCGCCATCGCCGCGACGTTCGGCGGATTATTGACCAAGATGGGGGTGTATGCCATGATGAGGACTTTCACCCTGGTTTTCGTACCCGACGCCTTTACCCAGCATGTGCTGATCGCCTGCGCTATCCTGACCTTGTTTACGGGTGCAATGGGCGCCCTTAACAAAACCAGTATCCGGAGAATGTTCTCTTATCTGATCATCTGCCATATCGGGTTTATGATAGGAGGACTGGGGCTGCACACGCATGTGGCGCTGGCTGCCGTCGTTTTTTATCTCATACATGATATAATCGTCAAAACCAATCTTTTCCTGGCTACGGGGATTATCCATAAAATAAGGGGAAGCACCGATATCAGGAGGCTGGGCGGCCTTTATGAAGAATACCCGAAGCTCTCGCTGCTGATGGCGATTATTTTCTTTTCAATGGTGGGAATCCCGCCCTTATCCGGATTCTGGCCCAAAATAGGTCTGTTCCAATCCAGCCTCGACCAGCGGTCATATATTTTGCTGGCTGCATTTATACTGGCAAGTTTTTTCACGCTTTATATAATCGCCAAAATGTGGTCGGAGGTATTCTGGAAAGACCTCCCCAAACGGCCTGAAGAAACGAACGAATTTACCGAGCTGCCGTTTTTCAAGCAAACGTTGCTGATAGTGCCGGTTGTCGGCCTGGCCCTTGTATCGCTTTATATCGGACTGGGAGCCGAAAATATCATGATAATTTCAAACCGTATCGCAACCAATATGATAGACACAGGCTATTACCTGGATGCGGTGCTAAACAAGTAGGTTTATGATCAGGCAGTTTATGCTCAATCTGATGCTGACGTTCGTATGGGTCGCGCTTACAGGCGACCTCAGCTTCGTCAATTTCTGGTTTGGTTTTGCCCTGGGTTTTTTCATCCTTTACATCAAGGAAAAGAACGACGGCGATGTCAGGTATTTTGTCCGGGTTCCGAAAATTATCGGTTTCCTGCTGTATTTCTTCTACGAAATGATCAAGGCCAACCTGCAGGTTGCCTACGATCTGATTACCCCGAAATTCTTCATGAAGCCGGGCATCGTCAAATACCCGCTATCGGCCAGGAACGAATTCGAGATCACCATGCTCTCCAACATCATATCCCTCACGCCGGGCACGCTCATACTCGATGTCAGCGCCGACAACACCGTGCTGTACATCCACGTTATGTACCTGAAAGACCGGGATAAATTCGTCCGTCGCACCAAAGAGAAAATAGAGAATCGTCTTTTAGAGATTTTAAGATAATGTTAAACAACTATCTGCTTTTTGGGATACTGCCTGTTTTGTCGATATCGGCGATATTGGTCTTTATAAGATTTCTGAAAGGTCCCTATACCCTCGACAGGGTGGTGAGCCTGGACTTCCTGATCAACATAGGGATCGGGATCATCGCGATCTACAGCATCGTTACAGATCATTCGGCATTTCTCGACGTAGCGATGATCCTGGCCCTGATCGCCTTTCTCGGAAGCATAGCATTTTCATATTACCTGGAGCAACGAGGAAAACGATGATGGATATTATTATTATGGCAATGACCTCGATCGGGACCCTGTTCATACTCATCGCTGCGGTCGGCCTTATACGCATGCCCGATTTTTTCCTGCGGCTGTCGGTCACCATCAAGGCCGCTACGCTGGGCCTGGGATTTATTATGGGCGGTACGGCGCTCTATTTCCTCGAATTTTCCGTTACGGCCAAAGTTACCGCGATCATTTTTTTCCTTCTTATCACCGCGCCGGTATCGGGACACATGATCGGGAGGACGGCCTATTTTACAGGCATGAAGCTCTGGAAAGGCACTATCCTGGATGAGCTCAAAGGCAAATATGACCGGAAAACCCACTCGCTGACCAGCGACGGCGACGATCCTTCCGAAAGGACTCCGCCGGTGGATGAACTATAGAATCCCCGGAATGAATTCCGGGGCTACAATATCGCCGATCCTGACGGATCTGACAGGCGCTGATAAGTGCCATAGGTACGGCTCATTTTGTAACGGCGGATTTCAATCCGCCGCAGTAGCGCAGTATAGGCCGATCCTGGCAGATCTGCCGCCACTGCCGGTCTTAGCGCCGCCCGCCGGAAAAAATCGGGCCCCAAAGGGTATTTCATAGCAAAAGCGTGATTTTCTGTATATAATTCAGGCAAATTCCTATTACAGCTAAAATTTCAGCCGGTCGTAATGCCGGCTGCCGCACACTTTGTATCGGTTTTTCTTAATTTGAAATCTAAAAATCCATTTGATGGACGGGACACTTAGTGAGCAGGAACTGTGGATTGCTTTCCGGCAGGGAGAAGAGGAAGCGTATACCATTCTCTACAAACGGCACATCAAGGCCATGTACCGCTACGGCATGAGCCTCGTCCCGGTTTCTGAAGACTTCGTCCTGGACTGCATTCACGACGTATTTACGGAGATCTGGTTCAAGCGGGAAAGACTCACTACGCCGGATAACGTAAGGCATTACCTTCTTAAATCGCTCAAAAACAGGATCCTTCACCTCCTGAAACGAAAAGAGCGCCCCTCGCAATCCCTTTCACAGGATGATTTCGACGATCTCTGGCCCGAGCCGTCTGCCGAAGAGATATTCCTTGAAAAGGAATCGTCGGCAAATAACGAGGCCCTGGTCAGGAAGCTGATCATACAGCTTCCGCACCGCCAGCAGGAAGCGCTCCGGCTCCGGTTCGTGGAAAACCTGGATTACGGCCAGATCGCTGATATGCTTTCCGTCAACCGCCAGTCGGCCCAGAACCTGGTATTCAGGGCGGTCGACAAACTGAGGAAGTGGCTTTTGTAGAGTTGAAAGTTGAGAGTTGAAAACGGGAATAACTTTCAACTTTACATTTTCAACTTTCAAACTGAGTATGATTACCGCCGTCTGGTCATCTACGGTAAAACACAGCTCATTTTGGACCAGAACTACGAAAGTTACGGTATTTCAGACTTTGTCTCGGACGATGATTTTCTCCGACATCACCTGTTCCCGACCGAAGCGTCGACCATACATTGGAATGCCTGGCTGAGTAGACATCCTCATAAAAAAGAGGAATGGGAACAGGCGTCGAAGCTTCTCGAAGCGGTACGACTAGGATTAAGCGACTATGCCCGCACTTATCTCTCGGAAGAAGCTGAGAACCAGCTTCTCCGGAGAATCCTAGAGACTAATGCCCTGCTTACCCGGGAAGCGGGTCCCTCACCTGTACGGCAGCTGCGCAGCAGGTGGATCAGCTATGCAGGCGTCGCCGCAGCGGTTGCGCTGATCATAGCCGGGTGGGCGGTGTTCGACAAAAGCCGGCCGCACGCCGACCGCTACCGGCAGCTTACCGAAAGCCACGCCGGCCTGCTTGACGAAAAGATCAATACCGGCAGCGAGCCCATAACTGTTTTACTACCCGACAGCAGCAGCGTCAACCTGTCGCCCGGAAGCCGGATAAGCTTTAGCAAATCATACGGAACAGCCGAAAGAGTGGTCTACCTTTCAGGCGGGGCAGAATTCGATGTGACCAGGAATCCGGCAGCCCCGTTCCTGGTATATGCCAATGAGATCGTGACCCGGGTGCTGGGTACGCGCTTCACCGTAACCGCTTTCGAAAGCGACCGCGACATTACCGTCCGCGTAGCCACCGGGAAAGTATCGGTATACCGCAACGGGGCATTGACCGGGACTGAAGGGAAAAAAGGCGTGCAGCAGGAGCTGGTTCTGATACCTAATCAGCAGGCTGTATTCGTAAAGGCAGTGGAGTTGTTCAGCAAATCGCTGGTTCCGGAGCCGGAGGTAGTGATCCCCTCGAAAAAGACGCAGCCGTCCTTCGTCTATAACGAAACACCGGCGGGCGATGTCTTTGCCGACCTTCAGGACGCCTATGGGATCGAGATCGTATACGATGCGGAAGCGCTGAGCAGCTGCCAGCTGACGGCCTCGCTTTCTGAAGAATCTTTCGAGGAGAAACTGGATATCATCTGCAAATCGATATCGGCGGCGCACCAGGTGGTCGACGCCAGGATCATCATTACGGCAAAAGGATGCAAATAGGCAGCCTTCCGGTACCAGGACTCTCATTCATTTATAACCAATAACCCGTCACTCCCAGCCTTCTATGCCTATGAAAGAAAATTAACTCCCCAAAAATCAGAAAAGCAACGGTGTTGGTGCCACCGTTGCCATTTTAACGTGCTCCATACATCCGCGTAGGACCGGGTGCAGGGAGGTATTTGTCCGATTTTCACTCTTTTTCGAACAAAATCATTTCAAAAATATGAAACAACTTAACCGTTTACTAATCCAGTGTATGAAAATATCATTGGTACAAGTAGCGCTAGCCTGTGTGTTTATAGGCGTTTCCTGGGCTGAAACGCTTTCAGCCCAGGAACTGCTTCAGCAACGCCTCTCCATTAATGTCAGCAAACAGAAGATGAAGACGGTGCTGAGCGAAATCGAACGGCAGACAACCGTCCGGTTTTCGTATAGTCCCCAGGTCATCCGCTCCGGGCAGCCCGTCACTCTGAACCTTACCGACAGGCCATTAAACGAGGTCCTCGAAAAATTGCTGACGCCGCTTCAGATCAGGTACGAGCTGTCGGGAAAACAGGTCATCCTCTCGCGTCAGCCTGAAGAAACCTTACCCGCCGGGGAAGAGTCCGTCATCACGCTTCCGCCCATACAGACCATATCAGGCAAGGTTACGGATGAAAAAGGCGGAGAGCTGCCGGGCGTAAGCATCCTGATCAAAGGTACGCAGCGCGGAACCACCACCAGCGACAAAGGCTTGTTCAGTATTGAAGTCCCCGACGAGAATGCGGTACTGGTGTTTTCATTCGTGGGATACGTGACCGAGGAGATAGCGGTAGGCTCCCGGAATTCCATCAACGTGGCGCTCAGGGTAGACGAAAAATCGCTCGAGGAGGTAGTGGTAGTAGCATATGGCACGCAAAAGAAAACATCGGTCACGGCGGCGGTGGTTTCCCTGAAAGGTGATGAGGTCGCGAGAGTGCCTACCGCCAACCTGAGCAACAACTTCGGGGGCAGGCTCTCGGGCGTCATTGTCAAGCAGGGATCAGGCGAACCAGGCCGCGACGGATCCAATATCTTCATCCGGGGCATTTCTACAACCGGGTCAAACGAGCCGCTGCTCATCGTGGACGGTATCCCCAGGAGCTTTCAGCAGCTGGATCCCAACTCCATAGAATCTTTTACGGTCCTGAAAGATGCAGCTGCCGTTGCGCCCTACGGTGTGGCCGGGGCTAACGGCGTAGTGCTGGTCACTACCAAAAAAGGGCAAACCGGGAAACCGACCATTACCTATAATGGATATGTGGGCTTTCAGAACCCTACTATCCTGCCCGAATATGTGAATTCCGTCGAATACGCTACGCTGAAGAATGAAATCGCGCGCAGCCAGGGATTGCCGGTGCCGTACAACGATGAAGCAATGAGAAAGTTCGCCGACGGGTCGGATCCGGACGTCTACCCCACTCAGAATGTGCTCGATTATGCCATCAGCAAGAATTCTCCGATGACTTACCACAACCTGGAAATGACCGGCGGTACCGACAGAATGAAATACTACGCAGGTTTTGGCTATCTCTATCAGCGGGGGATGTGGAATACCACTTATTCCAACCGTTACAATATTAACCTGAATATAGAAGGCAAAGTCAGCAAATATACTACCGTCTCACTCGGCATAAACGGACGGATCACCAGCAGGCATTATCCCAACTCCGACCAGCCCTCCAACGCCACATCGCGCATCATGGAGCTGATGGCCTATGCCCAGCCTGAACGGGGGCCGGTCGTATTCAGCAACGGGATGTACGGGAGCTCCGTAATGCCGGCCATTTTCGAGTCGGGATACCTGAAAGACCGCAACAACGGTATTTTCACGCAGCTGAATGTCCGCCAGGAAATCCCTTTCGTCCGGGGACTGAGCCTGAAAGGCACCATCGCCTATGACCCCACCTTCACCAGTACAAAAGGATGGTCGATCCCCATGTCGATCGGGAAGATCAACACAAGCGTAACTCCCTATGAAATCACAAAGAGCGGCTTTGGCACTACCAAACCTAATCTTTACCATAATGCCGATCAATCGGAGCAGTTCATCTACCAGGCTGGATTCGATTACCTGAAATCTTTTAAAAATCATAACCTCAGCGTCCTCGGCCTTTTTGAAGCCAAAGCCTACAACTATTGGTCAGTAGGAGTCTCCCGCAGGAACTTTGACCTGTTTATCGACGAGATCAATATGGGCAGCTCCACTGCTACCGACATGACGACAGCGGGCACTTCCAGGCAGTCCCGGCAGGTAGGCCTGGTCTATCGCGTAGCCTATGACTACGCCGGGAAATACCTGCTGGAAGCCAGCGGACGCTATGACGGGCACTATTACTTCGCCCCTTCGAGCCGTTTCGGGTTCTTCCCGGCAGTTTCGGCCGGCTGGAGGATCTCGGAAGAAAATTTTCTTAAGGACAACGCCATGTGGCTCGACAACCTGAAAATAAGAGCCTCATACGGGGAAGTCGGAGCGCTGGCGGGCAGCGCCTTCCAGTACCTGAGCACCTATAACGTTTCGGGGCCCGGCTACGTCATCAACCGCAACGCCGTCCCGATCGTTACCGAACGGTCGGAGCCCAATATCAGTATCACCTGGGAAAGAGCACGCAAAACCGACGTCGGCCTCGAAGCTTCTCTGTTCAAGAACCTGATCAACCTGGAGATCGACTATTTCTATGAGAAAAGGTCGAACATGCTGGTAAATCCTGACGTCGTCACTCCTCTCGAATATGGTATCGGGCTAAGCCAGGTCAACGCCGGTATTATGGAAAACAGGGGCATCGATCTTTCTGCCGGCTTCAATTATCGTCCTTCCAAGGATTTCCTTGTCCAGCTTAACGGCACATTTACTTTTGCTAAAAACAAGCTGCTGCAGACTTTCGAAAATACCGTCACCTACAATAACCCCAACCGGAGAAGAACAGGGCGCCCGCTGAACACCCAGTTCGGGTATCACGCGATCGGCTACTTCCAGCCCGAAGACTTTGACGACAAAGGAGCGCTCAGGGAAGGCATCCCGGCTCAGCCCTGGGGTGCGGTCAGGCCCGGCGATCTTCGTTATGAAGATGCAAACGGCGACGGCAAGATCGACGTCAACGACGAAGTGGCCATCGGGGATGCGAACCAATCGCCCAGGATCATCTATGGCTTCTCGCCCAGGCTGCAATATAAAAACTGGTCGCTCGACCTGCTTTTCCAGGGCTCGGCCAAAACCCACCTGTACCACAGGAGCGAAATGGCATGGGCATTTTATAACGGCCAGAATGCCTACAAGGAAAACCTCGATTACTGGACACCGGAGAACCGTGATGCCGCCCACCCGAGGCTGACTGCCGCACCCAATACAAACAACACGCAGATGTCCTCCCACTGGATGCGCAATGCCGCTTACCTGCGTGTCAAAAATGCGACGCTGAGCTACCGCATACCGGACGCGATTGCAGGAAAAGCAGGGATGCATAACGTCAGGGTATATGCTTCCGGGCAGAATATCCTTACCTGGAGCAAGCTGCTCAATTGGGACCCGGAATCTACCCACCGCAGCTACCCGCAGCAAAAGGTGATTTCGGTTGGGCTCAATCTTAGTCTTTAACAGCCATGAGCTGTTAGGTTTAAGGTTTTAGCAGCACACAAGCGGTCCGCCGCCGCGGTGGGGCCGCCCAGGCCGGCCGATGAATGAAGCTAATACCTAACAGCTAATCGCTCAAACCTTTTATATAGACATGAAACAGAAAAATCTGATAAAAATAGGTTGCTTGTGCTTCCTTACCATGCTCTCGGCCTGTTCCGATTTTCTCGAGGTAGACCCGAAAGACCAGATATCGGACGCCACGCTGTGGACTTCAACGGCCAATGCGGATCTCTTCCTGAACAACATTTACTCCGGGATCCCCAGTCCCTTCAGGGCAGAAGACCCGACCGAAAACTGGTCAGACAACTCGATGGTCGGCCGTGTAGGGCCTACCAGCAGGAGCCTGATGAACCTGTCACAATATACGCCTGCCAATGCGCCCAGCCAGTGGGGAAATTTCTCCAACATCAGGAAGGCTAACCTCTTTATCCAGAAGGTCGGCGCTTCATCTCTTCCGGACGACTGGAAAAAGCAACGGCTGGGAGAAGCAAGGTTCCTCCGGGCCTATTACTACACGCTGCTCTGGCTGTATTACGGCGGCGTTCCGATCATTACTGATGTTTTGAACTCCTCGGAGCAGGGCGACGCGATATTCAATCCCCGGAATACAGCTGAGGAGACCTTCAAATTTATCGTGGAGGAATGCGCTGCCGCGGCTGCAGATCTTCCGCTGAAGGCAGAAGCACCAAGAGTGACCAAAGGGTCGGCCCTTACCCTGAAAGGCTGGGTGGAGCTTGTATGGGCAAGCCCGATCTACAATACCGGGAATGACGCTGCGCGCTGGCAGACTGCGGCCAATACCAACAAGCAGGTAATGGACCTGGGTGTGTACCAGCTTTTTGCGGATTACAATCTGCTGCATTTTGAGCAAAACAACAACAATGTGGAAGTGATCTTCGACAAGCAGCACTTAGGCGGAACGTCGTTCGGCAGCAGTAAGGAAACTTACTGGGGAACGCCCTGGGTAGACGGGATCGGGAGATCGTGGGGCGGCGTGACCCCTACGCAGGAGATCATTGACGAATATGTGATGGCCAACGGGCTGCCGATTACCGATCCTGAGTCGGGCTATGATCCGCAAAATCCCTATGAAAACCGGGAGAAACGTTTCTACCAGTCGATCGTGTATGACGGAAGCGAGTGGCAGGGCAGCATCATCGTGATGAAACAGGGCCTGGGAAGCCGGACCGCCACCGACCTAAGCGACTTTAACGGAGCTTCCAATACCGGGTACAACCTGAAAAAAGGGATGAATCCTAAATATATCAACTCCGGGAATACCGGCGAAAGCAGCGCGAGCTTTATTATCTTCCGGTATGCGGAGGTGCTGCTGAGCTTTGCCGAGGCGCAAAATGAAGCAGCCGGCCCCGGCCAGGCCGTTTACGACGCGGTAAACCTGGTGCGGGCAAGGTCGGAGCTGCCTCCCCTGAAAACCGGCCTTGACAAGGACGAGATGAGAAAAGCAATCCACAGGGAACGGCGGATCGAGCTCGCCTTCGAGGAAAAACGCTGGTTTGACCTGATACGGCTGCGTCTGGCAGAAAAGAATCTTAACGCGACGATGCATGGAATGGTCATCGAGCAGGTCAACGGCAAATGGGTATACCGCGTGATCGAAGCTCCCGGGGGCAAGCGCGTTTTCGATGCCTCCAAAAACTACTTCCTCCCGATACCCCAGGAAGCAATCGACAGGAACACCAGGCTTAACCAGAACCCTAATTACTAACTGCGACGCCAGTTATAAGCATATGCGCTTCAATCAGTTACACAAGAGTACCAGTATCATTATTACCCTATTGAGTCTATCCGGGCTGGCAGGCTGCGAAAACAAAAAGACCGCTCGCGGCCTGTCTCCGGAAGAATCGATGTCTACCTTCGAAGTTGCCGGCGGCTTCCGGATCGAGCAGGTCGCGGCCGAACCGCTGATCGCCGATCCGGTTGCCATGGAAATCGACGAAAACGGCCGCCTGTACGTCGTGGAAATGCACGGGTACCCGCTCGACAAAAGCGGGTCGGGGGCCGTTAAGCTCCTGGAAGATACCGACGGAGACGGTAAAATGGATAAAAGCACCGTATTTGCAGACGACCTGGTGCTGCCCACAGGGGTGATGCGTTGGAAAAAAGGCATCCTGGTGACCGACCCGCCCAATGTGCTTTACCTCGAAGATACCGACGGCGACAACAAGGCCGATAAACGGGAGGTAGTGCTTACGGGATTTGCGCTGGCTAACCCCCAGCACAATGTAAACAACCCGCTTCTGGGTATCGACAACTGGATCTACCTGGGTCATGAGCCCGCGGCAACTGCCAAAGTATATACCGACTATTTCAGCGACCGGGGAAGCGAAGTCTATTTTCCCGCGCATGCCGACGGCCCCAGGCTGCCTCAGAATGCGCTCGGGAGAAGCGTCAGGTTCAGCCCTGATAAGGTGCTCCTGGAAAACCTGTCCAGCCAGACGCAGTTCGGTCATACTTTCGATCCGTGGGGGCATCGTTTCATGGTGAGCAATGCGCACCATATTTATCATGAAGTCATAGCGGCCCGGTATCTCAGCCGCAACCCGTCGCTGCTGGTATCCAATGCGACCGAGTCTGTCTCGGACCACGGAAATGCAGCCGACGTATACCCTATTACAAAGAACCCGGAGCACCAGCTTCTTACAGACCTCGGGGTTTTCACCGCTGCATGCGGTATTACCTCCTATACGGGAGGGCTGTTCCCCTCTCCCTACGACAGCGTCACTTTTGTGGCGGAGCCCGTAGGGAACCTGGTGCATGCGGATATCCTCCGCGACAGGGGCGCTACGTTTACCGCCAGCCGGCTGTTTGAAAAAAAAGAATTCCTGGCCTCCACCGATGCGTGGTTCCGCCCGGTCAATATGTATGTCGGCCCGGACGGCGCCCTGTACGTGGTGGACTATTATCGCCAGATCATCGAGCACCCCGAATGGATGGCCGATGACGTAGCCAGATCAGGGGCTATCTACAACGGTATCGACCAGGGCAGGATTTACCGGATTGTGCCGGAAGGTACCCCAAAAGCGGAGTGGACCTCAGGCCTGAGGCTGGGCGATGAGACGACCGAAAACCTGGTGGCCCACCTGGCAAGCCCCAATGGCTGGTGGCGCAAAAATGCGCAAAGGCTGCTGATCGACCGCAACGATAAGGCCGTGGTTCCCCTGCTTGAAAAAGTGGCGACCGGCTCCGAAAGCGCGTTGGGTCGGCTCCATGCGCTGTGGACGCTGCACGGAATGTCTTCTCTCAGCGCAGACATTCTTTTAAGCCGGCTGCGGGACCCGGCTGCAGGTGTAAGGGAAAATGCCATACGGATCGCAGAAGCCCTGTTTTTAGTAAACCCTACCCCTGAAAGCGGGCGCATCATCGATGCGCTGACCAGGCTTCAGGATGATCCCTCACCCAAAGTCCGCTACCAGCTGCTGGCCTCGCTGGGCTTTGTCAATACGCCCGGCGCGGTCAGCGTCAGGAAAGCCCTGTTATTTGCAAATCCCGACGACAGCTGGATGCAGATCGCAGCCTTGTCGGCGGCTCCGTCTGAAGGAGATAATTTACTGGAAGAAGTGCTGCAAAATACCGGAACGGCTCGCCGCAATATGCCTCTCTTACCGAGCGTCTGAGCGGTATGGCCGGTGCATCGGGCGATATTCCAAAAATTAAATCCCTGATCGCCAAAGCGCTCTCCCCTACGGGGAAGGAATGGAAGATCCCCCTGCTGAAAGGGCTTACACAGAGCCTCAGGAATAACAATACTGACAGGAGTGCGCTGGCAGAAGAAAGAGAGCTTCTGCTGAATTCGTCGCTTAAAAATCCGGAGCCGGCTGCCAGGCGTTCGGCGATGGATCTTCTCGGGGTCCTGGGACTCCCGGAAAGCGAAAATACGGTCCGTGCGATCGGCGAAGCAGTCCTTAACGCAAAGAACCCCGGCCTGGATGAAGAAAAAAGAAGCGAATCCATACGGCTGCTGGCGCTCGACGGCGCACGGAAGCATACAGAGATCTTCCGGGAGCTCTTCCGCCCTACAGAGCCCGTTACGGTGCAATCGGCCGCGCTCAACGCGCTCAATTCTATACCTGATTCCACGGTAAGCATTTTCCTTGTCGACAAATGGCCGGGACTGACGCCCGGACTGAAGGAGCAGGCCATCGGTACGTTTATGGGAAAAGAACCAAGAATTTCCATCCTCCTGGATGCGCTGGAAAAGGACATCATCGATCCGTCGGTGATCAGCTGGCCGCGGCGCGTCAGCCTGATGGCCAATGCCAACGAAAAGCTGCGGGCCCGCGCCAGGAAGCTCCTGTCTGTCAACAGCGGCTCTCAGCAGGAAGTCATGAAAGCCTACCAGGATGTAATGACCCTGACCAGCAGCGCTGACAAAGGCCGGCTGGTATTCGCGCAGCATTGCGCGGTTTGCCACCAGATAGGCGGAAAAAATGGCATTTCCTACGGCCCGGACCTCGCGACGATACGCAACAGGCGTCCCGAATCCATTATGGCCGATATCCTCGATCCCAATCTTTCGATTGCCGACGGATACGATATATGGAACATAGAATTAAAATCGGGAGAAGCGCTGCAGGGACTGATTGCTACCGAAACGCCATCGGCCATCACGATCCGCAACTACGGCGGTGTGGAAACGGTCGTCGCCAGAAGCGATATCCAGGCTTTGAAAGCAATGGAGACCTCGGTCATGACCGCCGGGTTCGATCAGCTGATCGATAAGCAGCAAATGGCGGATCTGTTGGCATACCTGCGGCAGCCGTAACATAGAGACGCGATGCATCGCGTCTCTATGTTTTTCCCTAACCCAAACAAGAGAAACCAGATGAAACCAATTTCCAGATACCTGCTTGCGATCGTCTTTTTAATAACGGGCCAGGCGCCCCAGGCCCAGGTTTTCAAAGCCGCTGTCGCGAAGACGGACATTACCCCCGATACTCCCCAGCAGCTCAGGGGCTACGAAGCCAGGAAATCGACTGGCATCCATGATCGCATTTATCACCGCGTAGTCGTGCTCGACGACGGCAAAACCCGGTTTGTGCTGGTATCTTCCGATATCTGCCTCATCTCCCCTTCGCTGTACGACAAAGTGGCGGAGATGCTTCAGAAAGAGCAAGGCATTCCGCCTGAAAACTTCTGGTGGTCGATGACGCACACGCATTCTGCTCCGGAGCTGGGGCCTCCCGGGTTCGGGCAGGTCTACCTCCCGGAGCGAAGCACCCACCAATATAACAAGACATATGAGACCGATACCGCGCGCAAGCTCCTCGACGCCGTTGCCGACGCCGTAAAGAAGCTGGAACCTGCCCGTCTTTCCGCCGGATGGGGGCATTCCAACGCCAATATCAACCGCAGAGCGCGAAACGTGGACGGCCGTACCAACCTGGGATACAATCCCGACCTGCCTGTAGACCGCCGTATCGGGATGCTTCGTATCGATAAGGCAGATGGATCGCCGATGGCCATCATCGCCAATTACGCCATGCATGGCACAGTAATGGGCAAGCTATGCACCCTTATCACCGGCGATGCCCCCGGGACGGTAGCCGAATATGTAGAAAAGAAAACAGGCGCGCTCATGCTGTTCATCAACGGCGCTGCGGGCAACATCGCACCGATCTATACCGTCCAGACCAACCTGGACCGCCTGAAGGAATTCGAGGCGCTATTGGGGAATCGTATTCTTGAAGCGAATGCAAAGATGTCAAAAACCAGCCCGGAAGTAAAACTGAGGGCCGGGGGTACCGTAGTGGAAACCCCGAAGAGAGAAGGTCTCGGCAAATTCCCGGAATACCTGTCGGGTTATGAAAGCACCGGCAGCTCAGGCACGGAGCTGGTCCGGATCCCGATACGTTTCCTGAAAATCAATACCGATATCGCCATATGGGCGGCGCCGCTGGAGATCTTCTGTGAAATCTCCAACGAGATACGCGAGCGGTCGCCCTTTCCTTATACATTTTACTATGGCTATACCAATGGCTGGCTGGGATACCTGATGACCGACGCCGAAATTCCCCACGGAGGCTACGAGCTGACCGTAACCCCATGCGCGCCGGGCGCCGAACGAACGCTGATCGACAGCGTCATGAACTACCTGGAAGGCGCCATGCTCAAACCCTGACGGCGGCCGATAGCTGACTCATAATAGCCACTTTAACCCTGATCTGATGTCGCAGACCGCAGCTCCCAAAAGATTACTTTCAGTCGATGCCCTCCGCGGGTTTGACATGCTGCTGATCGCCGGAGGCGGCAGCTTTATCATCCGGCTCAAAGGCAAGACAGGCTTGGCCTGGGTCGATGCCATAGCCGATCAGCTCACCCATCCCGATTGGAACGGCTTTACCTTTTACGACTTCATATTTCCGCTGTTCCTGTTTATAGCGGGCGTATCGCTGGTTTTCTCCCTTGAATCGGGCCTTCAGAAAAATATGAGCCGGCAGACGCTGCTGAAAAAGGTATTTAAAAGGATGGTCATTTTATTTCTGCTGGGCGTTCTCGATAAGAATATCCCGACCGATGTATTCCACCCCTCCAATATAAGATTCGGAACCGTGCTTTCACGCATCGGTATAGCCAGCTTTTCCGGCGCCGTTTTTTACCTGTACCTTACGCCCCGCCAGCGATTGGGCGGGGTGGTAAGCATCCTGCTCTTGTATTATGCCGCTTTATTCCTGGTTCCCGTGCCGGGGTACGGCGCCGGCGACCTTTCGCTTGAAGGAAACCTGGTCGGCTGGTTTGACCGCAAATTCATGCTGGGCAAGCTTCTCCAGGGGATCTACGATGAAAATGCGATTCTTACCCAGTTTCCTGCTATGTGCCTGACCATCCTCGGCACCTTCGCAGGTGCGAAGCTTCGGGAAACCACGCCCAAGGAAACTGAAAAAGTGACCTGGCTACTCTTATCAGGCGCCGTGTGCGTCACGGCCGGTCTGATCTGGGGGATGCATTTTCCCATCAACAAGCACCTGTGGTCCAGCTCCTTTATACTGCTGACCGCCGGGATGTCCTTTATTTTCCTGGCCGTCTTTTACTATATCATAGAAATCCTGGGCTGGCGGCGCTGGACTTTCTTTTTCGAAGTAATCGGGCTGAATTCCATTGCAATCTACATGGTGTACCGCTTCATCGATTTCAAAAAGACAGCTAAAATGTTGTTTGAAGGCTTATATAGCTTCACCGATCCGAAATGGCATGATGTATTCAACGCGCTCGGAGCGCTCCTCCTGGTATGGTCGCTGATGTATTTCCTGTATAAAAAACGGATCTTCTTCAAGATTTAAATATAAGCCACCATGATGAAAAGACGTCATCTGATCAAATCCTCGCTGCTGGGTCTGGCAGGGATCCCTGTTATGCATCGCCCGGCGGGTGAGACGAAAGACTGCAACATCCTTTCCCTGGGCGGCATACCCGACGGGAAGACGCTCAATACCAGCATCATACAGCAGGCGATCGATTCCTGCTCGGCGCAGGGAGGCGGCACACTACATTTCCCTCCCGGGCATTATCTCACCGGAGCATTGCTTTTGAAAAACGGCGTGGAATTGTATTTATCGAAAGGCGCCCGGCTACTCGGAAGCACCAACGAGGACGATTACTTCCTGGAAGAAATGAATACCGCGACAGCCGCAGGCAAACGCAGGTTCGGGCTGCTCAATGCGCTCGATCAGAAGGACATTTCTATAAACGGCGAAGGTACTATCGACGGGCAGGGTGGCGCCTTCCAGCATCGCACGAGCGACAACCAGCCTAAGTTCCGGCCCAACCTCATTCACTTCAGGAAATGTGAGCATGTGAAGGTCCGGGGTGTTTTCCTGACCTGCTCGGGAGCCTGGATGCAGCATTATTATGCCTGTCAAAATGTACAGATCAGCGGCATAAGGGTATACAACCATTGCAATTACAATAACGACGGTATTGATATCAACGGCTGCCGTGACGTAACGATCAGTGATTGCATGATAGACAGCGACGACGACGCCCTCTGCCTGAAGAGCACGGCTTACGAGATATGTGAAAATGTCGTGGTCAGCAACTGCGTGCTGCGCTCTTTCTGCAATGCGATCAAGCTGGGGACAGAGTCGATCGGCGGATTCCGTAATATCGTGATTTCCAATTGCACGGTAACCCCGTGCGAGCCTCAGAAAAAGTACTATGGCTATGAACTGGGGGAGTCGGCGATCTCAGTAGAAATGGTGGACGGGGGAATCCTGGAGCAGGTGACAATAAGCCACATTACCATCAAAGACACAGGCTGCCCGATCTTTATCCGGCTGGGCAACCGCGGGCGTAAGCCGGCGGCAGATTCCCCCGAGCCGGGCGTCGGAACGCTCCGGAATGTGCGGATCAGTCATATTACCGCGACAACCACGTCACCCATTGCTTCCAGTATCACGGGTATTAAAGGTCATGACGCCGAAGGCATCTACCTGGATAACATCGCGATCAGGATTGAAAGCCAGAGCAAAAAAGAATTTGCCGCCATGGAGGTTCCGGAAAATGATTCGGGCTACCCGACTGCCAGGATGTTCGGGAAGCAACTGCCTGCTGCCGCGTTCTTTGTGCGCCATGCCCGGAACCTCTTTTTCTCCAACCTGTATATTGCCGTCGGCAAGGACAACTTCCTGCCTGTCTTTATCCTGGATGACGTAAAGAATGCCCGGCTGCTGTACCCTGAGCTCGAAACGGTCAACTCCAACGAGCTGCTGGTTGAAGCGCGGGATTGCAGCGGGATAAAGGTGGTGATGTAATCATATGCCGTCCAACAGCTTATTCACAGCGTCATTCCCCGCAAGGTAGTTGGCCGGCTTGGGTACCCGGTCATTAAATACCCGGAGCTCCGCTTCAGGAAGGACGGTGACCCGGCTTTCGTCGATCTTGCCGTCTTTCCCGATCAGCTTTTTAAGATCTATGCCCAGGTGCTCAGCCATAAACACGTACATGGCCTTCCGTTTGGACGGGCCGAAATCATGTCCCTCTTCGGCAAGGTGCACATTGCTTACCAGCTGCTTTTTGCCGTAAAGCCCGTAAATATGCTGCATGAAAGGATATTCCGACTCCGGGTTATGCATGGTCCAGTCTTTCCCGTCGGAGATCATAAGCATGGGCCGTGGCGCCGTGAGCGCGGCGATCTCCGCGTTGGTGGTCTGGTAGCTGCCTTTCTTGTGAATGGGCATCCCGCTTTCGCAAACGCACCCGCCAAAGAAATAGGCCGATATCATCACGCATGGCACGGTGACTTTCACCCGGTCGTCCAGCGCTGCCAGCAAAAAAGTCTGGGTCCCTCCCCCTGATTCTCCCGTCACCCCTACCCTGCTATGGTCGAGCCCCGGCTGTTCCAGCAGGAAATCGAGCGCACGGATACTGTTGATCGTTTGCAGCTTGAGCGCTTTCGGGATCGCATGGTCGCTGTGCTGCGAATCGCCATGCCCGATCATATCGTATGTCAGCACGACTGCGCCCGCCCGGGCCAGCATGGCAGCCCTTACCTGGGTCTGTTCCATAAACCTGCCGTCGGGGTTCCGGCCGTGCCCGTGCGGCGCCAGGATGGCCGGCCTTCCTTTCTTTTTGCCGACAGGCTCGTAGAGATTACCGGTCACATATATACCGGGAAGTGATTCAAAAGCTATGTTTTCGACGGTATACCCGTCAAACTTTTTCTTGCTATGGCGGATTACCCTTGATCCGGGCCGGACCGGAAGCTCACCCAATCCCATCCCCTCTTTAATTCCTGCCAGAACGGTCTTCCTTCTTTTTTCCCACTGCGCAAGGTCTTTCGGGGTATTTTCTTTTAAAAACCTGCTCCCCTGCTCCGGCGTGAAATACCGGCCCACGCACAACTCGTCCTGCGCGGATGCAGAAGACGGCCCGAAAACGCTGATGAGCGCCATCCCTGACAACAATCCCAAATAACCTCTGAGGGCTTTTTTCAGTACAAAAATTTTCATCGCGAAAATTTAATTATATTTAGTTTAAATAACCTTGCGCTATATCACTTTGTAATTTACCTTTGTAGCGCTAAAATAATCATGTTCGAGTAATAATGTTGAGTGATTGTCATAAAGCTACCTCCGAAGAGCTCTTCCGGACCTCAAAAGGTGCTTCTTATCAATGTGATGTGACCAACAGGATTATACTGAAATTTGACGATTTTGAGCTGAGCCTCAGGATCCAGCAATTTCAGTGCATCCGGAGATCCCTGAACCAGATAGACATAAAAGGCAGGATCTTTGATCTGTCTGACGAAAGCGATCATTTCTTCGTGGAAGCCCCTATGGTGAACTTCCGGGAAAAGCTCACGCTTTGTGAAATAATCCAGCTCAGGGAGCTCGTCAACGGCACCTACTTTGCGCTTGAACTGAATTCCATGCTTCACAAACTCTTAGGGCCCGAGCGGGCACTTATTTATAAGACTTCCAATTAAATCGGTCTAATCATCTCATTATTAGACTTATTACAAATTCATTTCATTCGGGCGTTCATTGAACCAGTTTAAGCAGAACGGGTTTATCTTTGTACTGTTAGTTAGTACCACAAACAAAGATATCTCATGAAAGATTTGCTCAGACAACGGACATCACTCAAAGAACAGATAGAAATATTACTCAATAACCAGGTTAAAATGGAAGCCGAGGCTTCTGCCAAATACCTGGCAATGGCTTCCTGGTGCGACAGAAACGGCTACAAGCACAGCGCAGCCTATTTCTTACGGCAGGCCGACGAAGAGCGGAAGCATATGCTCCGGATCTTCAACTACCTGCTGACCGTCGGCGGGACTGCCGTATCGCCCGCTATTTCGGAAGTGCAGCACGAATATCCTTCCTTCCGCTCTGTTTTCGAAACAGCGCTGCAAAGTGAAATAAACGTAACGACGTCTATCAACCGGATCGTAACGGCCAGCCGCGCCGAAGAAGATTACGCTACCGAAAATTTCCTTCAGTGGTTCGTGAACGAGCAGATAGAGGAGGAAGACAATGCCCGGAGGGCTCTCGAGCTCTTCGACGTAATAGGCGAGGAAGGAACTGGTCGCTACCAGATTGACAAAGCCGTCGGGAAATTAAATTCTGACGAAGAATAATTACTCTGAGGTCTTTCACCTCTCATTGTTAGCCCCGGCCGCATCTTCCATGATGCGGCTTTTTTATTGAAAAGCGCCTTTATTTCAAAATGATACGCTAAAACCGGAAAAGTTTTTTAAGTTTTTTTCAGCGAAAATCTTGCGCTGTAATCTCAAACCCCCTACATTTGCCCCACGATTTCGGAAACGAAATTAAAAATAGAAGCCTCCATAGCTCAGCTGGTAGAGCAACTGACTTGTAATCAGTAGGTCGTTGGTTCGATCCCGACTGGGGGCTCTTGAAAATGAAGGAGTTACATTAATTTGTGACTCCTTTTTTGTTATACACCGACACAATCTGATACACAGGTTGTACAGGGGCTCAAGTACAAAAGGCTCAAGTACAGAAGTTGTAGGCGGGGAACATGGGGAAGGACTTATGTCACCCCTTCGGGGTTCCGCTGTGAAAACCGCTCCTTTTTCTATAATTATTTCATCCCTTCGGGATTATCGATGAGAGAATTTGTCCCTTCTCAACTTTTCGACCTGAGCCCATTTTGCCTTCTATACCATTCAATAAAAAAGAAGGAGTTACGATGCAATCGCAGCTCCTTCTTAATTTATCCCGCTCCAAAGATAAACCCTGCATTCCGGTGAATCAGAAGTAGGGTATATCTCCGGAGCAAATGTCGAAAAAGCAGCAAAACCCAATGATTACATGAGTTTCGGCACTTCTTCGTACAGATAAGGGAGAATCGGGCTATAGAACACTAATGTCTACAATATCTGTAGTATTAGTTCTAGCAAATATAGCGATTTTTCTATTGCAACCTCAAAAAATCTGTCTGCTTAACCAGCTTTTTTTTAATTCTCCTTTCTCCTTATCATCTCTTTTTGAAGACTATCCTGCTCCCCGGGCGTAAGATCCTCGAGCCGGCCATTCCTAAGGATTTTAAATTCAACGAATTCCCCGTATTGAAGGGTATTACGGGTGGCGCGCCTGAGGTATTCTTCGAAGCTCATTCGCTCCGTAGCCGGCCGGCCTCCTTTCCCGGGCTCTATAGTATCGCCGGTCTGCTTTTCTTTCACAATCACCACAATATTACCCGCTGATGCAGAGTCCTTTTTACCCCGGATCACATGGTCAGACACGACGATTACCTCTCCGTCGCGAAAACCAGCTGATGCCAGCCGGTCTGTTTCCCGGGGCAATTGCCATGTATCCGCTTCCGCGCCCCGGCCGCTTATACTGCCTGCCTGGCCGGACTTTATCGTATCGCCGGGAGGAAAAGCGTCTCTCTTTTTCGAAATCACCGATACCGCCGGCTGTGCGGTGCCTGGCTCTGCTGCTTCCCCGGGCGGTGTCATTACTGCGGTCGTCTTCTTTCCTTCAGGCTGCGATTGTCCGCTATGCTTTTCAACCACCGGGGCGCGTTCTGTTGCAGAGGCCTCCTTAAGCCGTATGCTGTCGGTATTTGCTCCAAAGCGCAGATACGAAAAGAATGCCGCAATAAGCAATACCCCGGCAGCAACCATATATCTCCAAACGGGCTTTTCCGGACCGCCGGAACGGGCAGCCTCCGCCTCCGGAAGGAGACGGCTCAGCTTTCTTGTAACGGAAGCAATCGCTATTCCATCTTCATGCAGCATCCCGAAGCCTTCGCAGGCCTCTCTCAGGAAAGGATCTTCCAGCATCCTCATTTCAAAAACATGCTGTTCTCCGGGTGTCATCGTGTTGTCATGATACCGGCAAAAATCCGTCAGTTCATACCAGCGATTACGCTCTTCCATTTTTCTCCAGACAATTTTTTAAATTCCGTTTCCCGTTTTGCAGGTAGCTTTTTATGCGCTGCATAGAAAACCCCGTTACGCCGGCGATCTGTCTGTAGCACATTTCTTTCAGATAAAACAGCTCTACGGCGCGTTGCTGATGTTCCGGCAGCTGGCCGATACAGTGTGTCAGCAGATCAAGCTGAGCATCCGAAACAGAAAAGGCCTCCTCTTCCGTCTCATGGTGTTCCGCTCTCCCCGGATGCACCGCATTTCCGGCGGCTTCATTTCGCCTGAGCTTCATTAAACAATAATTGCGGGCTACCGAGTACAGCCATGCCCGGAAATGGACCGGCTCGTGTGACTTCAGCTCGCAGCTCAGCTTCTCAAACAGTTCCATCACCGCGTCACGCGCATCCTCTTCCGACCTGAAATACCTGTAGCAGACCAGGAAAAGCTGCTCCATATAAGGCTGGTAAATCCGGCCAAGCACGTTAAGGTCGCCTGACAGACGATAGGTCCTGATCAGGGCTGCCTCGTCATAAGGCTCATTCGGGAACTGTTTTAAAAATTTCAAATCGGCGGTATTTCAACCAGAATTTCTATTACCATGTCTTAAAGATGCCTTTTTGGTAGTTTTTCCATAAGATTCAGGAAAAAAATTTGAAAAAACCAACCGGATTCCCTTTAGCAGCTGAGAAGCAGAAGTGCAGTTGGGCGGGAGGGAGCTGGGCGGCGCTGACAAGTTTTTGCTTTTTCATTCTTACGCCTTAAATTTGCTGACAAATTTGTCAAACATAATTGTCAAATGCCTGTTAAAGACGTCGGCACCGAGCAATTGATCAGGGAAACGGCACGGAGAGTTTTTTTCGTTGAAGGGAAGCTCCATGCCACCACGCAGGATATAGCCGACGCCGCAGGTATCAACCGGCCTTCATTGCATTATTATTTCCGCTCGAAAAATGAATTGATCAAGCAGGTATATGAAGAAGCAAAGGGGGAAATGGCAGTAAAGGCCAATGCCGTTCTGGGCTCCGATCTGCCCTTCCGCGAAAAGGTCGAACACTTTATCACAATTTTCTTTAACTACGTGACGGGCTCTCCTTATCTCCAGTCTTTCCTGATCAACGAGATCAAATGCAAGAACCCGTTGCTTCCCAAAAATACCGGCACGCCACCCGACGTCAGGAAGTTTCTTTCCGAGGTCGAAGAAGAAATGAAAAAGGGCACTATCAGGACGACTTCACCCGAAAACTTCATGATCAATCTCTTTGCGCTTGTCTCTTACCCTATTATTATGAAACCATTGTATCTCGATTTCTTTGAATATTCGTCAGACGACTATGACCGTCTGATGATGGAACGCAAAGCCATGATTATGGAAATGATTTTCGGCTAGCGTTTTTTTATCCTTCATTATCCAAGCATTACAGTTAGTTCAATTTAGCCAGATGAAAAATCAATCATTGAAAGGGCCTCTTTATCTCACGTTTGCCGTGCTCTGGGGCTCTCTTTTTACAATATCCTGCAGCGGGAAAAAGGATAACAGCCAGGCAGCAAGGGGCCCGGCCAGCTACAAGGTAATGACCGTAAGCGTAGACTCCGCTACGCTGCTGACCGACTATCCGGCATTGCTCCGCGGAGAGCAGGACATAGAGATCAGACCGAAAATCGACGGGTACATAGAATCCATATTCGTTACCGAGGGTGCAGTAGTACGGAAAGGACAGCCTCTTTTCAAAATCCGTAATCCCCAGTATGAGCAGGATGTAAGATCGGCTACCGCGGCAATCAGCAGCGTGGAAGCAGAAATAGCCGCAGCCCAGCTCCAGGTCACCAAAGTCAGGCCGCTCGTCGAGCAGGACATCATCAGCAAGTTCGAGCTTGAATCGGCCGAGCTTAGCCTGCGGGCCCGGAAAGCAGCCCTCGAGCAAGCCCAGGCCGCGCTTACCAACGCGAAAACCAACCTCGGGTATACTACGCTCAATAGCCCGGTAAGCGGTATGGTAGGCGAACTACCCTACAAACTGGGCAGCTACGTAAACAGCGGTACGGCGCAGCCGCTCACCGTGATCTCTAATATAGAAAAGATCTATGCTTACTTCTCGCTCAATGAAAAACAGCAGCTGGAGTTTGCAAGAAACGCTGCCGGAGGAACATTCCAGCAAAAGATCGCGCAGCTTCCGCCCGTTACGCTCATCATGCCCGACGGTACTGAATACGGAGAAAAAGGACGTATCGAGACGATCAGCGGACAGGTAAGCGTACAAACCGGCTCATATAACGTCAGGGCCGGCTTTCCTAACAGCTCCGCCCTGCTCAGAAGCGGAAACAGCGCCACCGTACGGATCTACTCCGAAGAGCCGGATGTCATTCTCGTTCCTCAGAAAACAACCTTCGAGCTTCAGGGCAAGAAATTTGTATATGTAATAGGACAGGACAGCACACTCACCCCCGCCGAGATCGCGGTAAGACCGGTACCCGGCGGCCAGCAGTATATCGTTGACAAAGGGCTCGAGCCCGGCCAGACAATCCTTCTGGAAGGCGTAGGCATACTGACTTCGGGCGCAAAGATCGCGCCGAACAAAGTGAGCAGCGACAGTCTGCCCTGACCGCTTCCTGTTATCCCTGCCAGGTGCAAAATCCGAAGAATTCTCTGCTTTGATAAAGAAAAGCCATGTTTAATAAATTCATAGAAAGACCAGTTCTCTCAACGGTCATTTCCATCATCATCGTCATTCTGGGGATTTTAGGGATTATAACCCTTCCGGTTTCCCAGTATCCCGAGATAGCTCCGCCCACCATCGTCGTTTCGGCTGCCTACCAGGGAGCCAACGCCGAAGTAGTGCTTAACAGCGTCATCGTGCCGCTCGAGGAGCAGATCAACGGCGTGGAAGATATGACCTATATGACGTCGACCGCCAACAACGACGGTACCGGCATGATCACCATTTACTTCAAGCTGGGAACCAACCCCGACATGGCCGCCGTCAACGTCCAGAACCGGGTAGCCCGGGCGACCAGCCTTCTCCCCCAGGAAGTGATCAGGGCGGGCGTCACCACCCAGAAAAGGCAAAGCAGCAACGTATTGATTTTTACGCTGTACAGCGAGAGCGAATCCTACGACCAGGTATTCCTCCAGAATTATGCCAATATCAATATATTGCCCCAGATCAAAAGGGTGACCGGCGTGGGCGATGCCACTACGTTCGGAACAAAGGATTATTCCATGCGTATCTGGCTGAAGCCCGACATCATGGCCTCTTATGGTCTTATTCCCAACGATATCGGGAACCTCCTGGCTGAACAGAATATAGAAGCGGCGCCGGGGCAGTTCGGAGAAGAAGGGAAAGAGTCGTTCCAGTATGTGATCAAATATAAAGGCAGGCTGAAGGACGAGGCTGAATTCGGGGACATCGTGGTCAGGGCCACACCCGATGGCAACGTGTTGCGTCTGAAGGACATAGCCCGTCTGGAAATGGGATCGCAAACCTATTCCGGATATACGTTTGTAAACGAGCATCCGGCCATAGGGGTCGCCATCGCGCAGACAGCAGGCTCCAACGCCCAGGAGGTGATCAACGGCGCCCTGGCCGTGCTCGACGATGCCTCGAAGAACTTCCCCGAGGGTGTCAGTTACACCACTATGGTGAACGTCAATAAATTCCTGGATGCTTCCATACAGAAGGTAATAAGCTCGCTGCTCGAAGCTTTTATCCTCGTTTTTATCGTCGTATTCATTTTCCTCCAGGACTGGAGGTCTACCCTGATACCCGCTATTGCGGTGCCGGTGGCTATCGTCGGTACCTTTTTCTTCCTGAGCCTGTTCGGGTTCACGATCAACCTGCTCACGCTTTTCGCTTTGATCCTGGCGGTCGGGATTGTCGTCGACGACGCGATAGTCGTAGTGGAAGCCGTACACGCAAAGCTTGAAGGAGGGGCAAAATCCGCCCGGGAAGCCTCCTTCAGCGCCATGCATGACATCAGCGGGGCTATCATCAGCATTACGCTGGTCATGTCTGCCGTATTCGTCCCGGTAAGCTTTATCGGCGGCTCTACAGGCGTGTTCTACAAGCAGTTCGGCCTGACGCTCGCCATTTCGATTATCCTTTCTGCCATCAACGCGCTGACGCTCAGCCCCGCGCTCTGCGCGCTGATCCTGAAGCCCCATAATGAGGAAGATCATAAGAAAAAGAACTTTGTAGAAAGATTTTTTACCGCGTTCAACGCTGCTTTCGAGGTCACCACAAGAAAATATAAGCACGCAGTAGGCTTTCTTATCCGCTACAAGTGGGTTGGCATTGCCACCCTGCTCCTTTTTGCCGGCACCTGGGCGTACCTTATGCGTACGACGCCGACCGCTTTCGTCCCTAACGAGGACATGGGTACTATTTTCTCCGATATCAGCCTGCCGCTGGGGGCGTCGGTAGAGCGTACGGATGAAGTGACCCGGGAAGTCGCCAAAATAGCTGCAAAGCACCCGGAAATCAACAATGTGCTGAGGATAACCGCCCGCGGGATGATCAGCGGTACCGGGAGCAACTACGGAATGGTGATCATGGAGCTGAACCATTGGAAGGAAAGATCCGGGAAAGGCCAGGACATCCAGGGGCTTATCCAGAAGCTTTTCGCCGAAAGCCAGTCGATTAAAGATGCCAGGATCATCTTCTTTTCACCGCCTACTATCCAGGGCTTCGGCGCTACCAGCGGATTTGAATTCCAGCTGCAGGACCGCGCAGGCGGAACAATCCAGGACATGAGCTCGGTTGCCAACAAATTCCTCGATGCGCTGAGACAGAGGCCCGAGATCCAGTTTGCCTCCACTTCGTTCAACCCCAATTTCCCGCAGTACGAAATAACGGTCGACGTGGCGAAGGTCAAACGTGCCGGGCTGACTGTAAACGACGTGCTCGGTGTCATGCAGGGCTACTACGGCGGGGTCTACGCTTCCAACTTCAACCGGTTCGGGAAACAGTTCCGGGTGATGTACCAGTCGGAACCCGAATACCGGAATAATCCTGAAAGCCTCAACCTCGTGCAGGTAAGGAATGCCAACGGAGCGATGGCCCCTCTTAGCCAGTTCGTTACGCTCGAAAGGGTATACGGCGCCCAGGCCATCAGCAGGTTCAACCTCTTCACCTCCGTGTCGGTCAACGGCGCCACTAACCCGGGCTTCAGCTCGGGAGATGCGATCCGTACCATCCAGGAGGTTGCCGAGGAAGTGCTCCCTACCGGCTACGGCTACGAATTTTCAGGGATGACCCGCGAGGAAATGACCGCCGGCGGACAAACCATTTACATTTTCCTGCTCTGCCTGATTTTTGTCTATTTCCTGCTGAGCGCACAATATGAGAGCTACCTGCTTCCATTTGCAGTTATCTGCTCCCTGCCTATCGGGATGGCCGGCGCCTTTATTTTTACCAACCTGTTTGACATCAGCAATAACATCTATGTACAGATTACGCTCATTATGCTGATCGGGCTTCTGGCCAAAAACGGGATCCTGATAGTAGAATATGCGATAGCCCGGAGACGTATGGGCATGAGCCTCGTACAATCTGCCATCACGGGAGCCGAAGTACGCTTCCGCCCGATTCTCATGACTTCCTTCGCCTTTATCCTCGGGCTGGTGCCGCTGATGACGGCAACCGGGGCGGGCGCTAACGGGAACCGGTCGATAGGTACCGGCGCGATCGGCGGAATGCTGATCGGTACCATATTAGGAGTGTTTGTTGTACCGATGCTCTACATCATTTTCCAGGGAATACAGGAACGGATCAGCGGGCCGCCCAAGCCGCCCAAGAGCCTGGAGGCCGAACTATAGATCCTAAAAATCCGACAATTGAAATAGCCATGAGCCATCAGAAATCAGCTATCAGACATCGTATTGCGCACAAACGATCTATGAATAAAGGCTGAAAGCTGATAGCCGAAAGCTGATAACTTTTATACAAATGAACCATTACAGGTCTTTAATCATCATATTGACGGGCGCTCTGCTCCTGTACGGGTGTAAAATCACCAAGCCATACGAAAAACCGGAGCTTTCCACGGCTTATAAGGACAGCCTGTTCCGCGGCAGCGCCGGAGAGGATACCTCTACCATTGCCGATCTGCCCTGGCAGCGCCTGTTCGGCGACCCGAAGCTTCAGCAGCTGATCTCCGAAGGACTGGCAAACAACCTGGATCTGAGGATAGCTTTGGAGAGAATACACGAAGCGGAAGCCCTGCTGAAGCAGAGCAGGATGGCCTTCTTCCCTTCGCTGAACTTTGCTCCCTCGGTAACCCTGGCAAGAACCAGCCGCGCCGCGCTCAACCTCCCTCCCAATATCAATATCAACCTGAAAACCACAACCTACCAGGTAGGCATAAGCACCAACTGGGAAGCCGATATATGGGGGAAAATGGCGAGCGCCAAGAGGGCTTCCCTTGCAAACCTCATGAGAACGCAGGCTGCGCAAAAGGCGCTTGAAACCCAGATCATCGCTGCCATAGCCAACTCCTACTACAGCCTGCTGGCGCTGGACAGGCAGCTTGCGATTACGGAAGCCACCATAGACCTGCGGCGCAAAAACGTGGAAACCATCAGAAAGCTAAAGGAATCGGCAGTTGTAACAGGCGCGGCGGTGGTCCAGAGTGAAAGCAACCTGTATGCCGCCGAGGTCAGCATCCCTGACCTTAAGCGCGCCATCAGGGAATTGGAAAATGCGCTCAATGTCGTATTGGGACGTCATGCGCAGCCGATCGAACGCAACACACTGGATGAGCAGGCAGTTCTTACGGAGCTCAAAACCGGGATCCCTCTTCAACTGCTGCAGAACCGCCCGGATGTCGCTGCGGCCGAGCTTGCCTACCGTGCAGCTTTTGAAGATGTCAATACGGCCAGGACCTACTTTTATCCTTCGCTTGCCATCACTGCCGGGAACGGAGGGTTTTCGACGCTTGCCAGCAACAGCATTTTCACCAACTCCCTGTTTTACAGCCTTGCCGCCGGGCTGACCCAGCCTATATTCAACAAAGGAACCAACAAAGCCAGGCTGGAGACTGCCAAAGCACAGAGGGAAATAGCGTTGCAGGCTTTTTACCAATCCGTTCTCACTGCCGGACAGGAGGTATCCGATGCCCTTTTCAGCTATGAAACGGGGATTGAAAAGGAGAACACCAGGAAAAAACAGATCGAAGCGCTGGAAAAAGCAGTTGACTATACCGAGCAGCTGATGCGCTACAGCTCAGCTACGAACTATACCGATGTGCTTACTTCTGAGCAGGCGCTGCTAACCGCGCAGCTGGCCGGGATTTCGGATCGGCAGCAGCAGCTGCTGGCTATTGTCGAATTGTACCGGGCATTAGGCGGAGGCTGGAAATAGCATCATGGCGCCTTCGATTTATCCGGGAACGGAGGAATCGGAGGCACGCCTTTAAGTCCCGGCTCAGCCAGCTTCTTTTGCAATTCTTCTATTCCTCTTGCCAGTTGGGTGTCGTTACCCAGGTATTCCTGATGCGGATCGTTGACGACCTCTATATCCGGCGATACACCTTCTCCTTCGATAATAAAGCCTGAGCCGTCGGCCGCGAAGTGCGCAAACTCGGGCCTGCGCATATCTCCGCCGTCTATAAACGGAAGCGTACCTCTTATACCGACAACTCCGCCCCAGGTCCGCTGACCGATCAGGGGGCCGATACCGTAGTATTTAAACTGGTAGGGAAACAGGTCCCCGTCGGAAGCCGAATACTGGTCGATGAGACAAATTTTGGGGCCGACCTGGGCGTCGGGCTTGATAACCGACGAAGTGCCGTTACGCATCATGGCGCCTAAAGCCGGCTTACGCAGCAATCTCTCGATGATCATCGGCGATACATTTCCTCCCCCGTTGCCGCGATCATCTATAATCAGCGCCTGCTTATCGAGCTGCGCATAAAAATAGCGGGCGAATTGGTTAAGCCCGTCCGGCCCCATGTCGGGTATATGTATGTAGCCGATCTTGCCATCAGAAGCCTTTGAGGCCTTCGCCAGGTTGTCGTCTACCCACTTTTGATAATAGAGCTTCGACTCATCGTCTATCGGTTTCACCACAATCCGCCTGCTTCCCTCCGCTTTTGCCGTCTTGCTGACCTCCAGCTCCGTCAGTTGCCCGGCTTTACCTACCAACGATTCATAGATATTGGTAAGCTTCCTGGTATCCACGCCGTTAACCGAAATAATAAATTCGCCTTCAGCGACATCCACTCCCGGAGCCCGCAGCGGTGAAACCAGGGTCTTATCCCAGCTTGAGCCGGGCAAAATCGAAGCGATGCGGTAATATCCTGAGGCATCTTTCAGCAGCTTTGCCCCCAGCATTCCCAGTTTGATCCGCTCAACAGCTGGCCTGTCGCCGCCATTCACATAGGCGTGCCCGGCATTCAGCTCCCCGATCATCTCGCCGATCAGGTAGGTGAGGTCGTTTCGATGGTTAACGTGCGAAACCAGCGGCGCATACCGGTCATGCACAGCCTTCCAGTTCACGCCATGCATGCCGGGATCATAAAAGTAATCCCGCATCTGTCTCCATGACTCTTCGAATACCTGCTTCCACTCGGCTCTCAGATCTGTCACATAGGTCAGGCCTGACAGGTCCAGCTTGTTTTTCGGCTCCAGCTTCCCGGCAGGTATATCCTCCACAAACCAGCTATCCCCGTTTTTTATAAGGGTTTTCTTACGATCGGCGCTCAGCAAAAAGCTATTAAACTCCCCTATCTCGGTCTCTTTCTTCTCTTTCAGCGTAAAAAGACGCACAGCCCCGTTTTTCTTCACAGAACCCGAAAAATAATAAATGCCGTTTGCCGCCGGTTGAAGGCTCCGGTAAAAACCCGGGCTGACCGGCAGGCTCTCTATCCTGTCTGCCAGGCCCTCCGCATCTACCTTGACCGCTACTGCATCGTCTTTGCCCTCCTTCTTTCCTGCTGCTTCCTTCGTATGGCTCGTATCTCCTTTTACCGACACTTCGTCTTCCTCGGGGACAAACAGCGCCGGGGCGGAAGCAGAAAGCCGGACTACATAAATCCTGGCCATATCGTTATAGGAATGATTCCACTCTGTTGCGCTGTAAACCGGGTTGAAATCGCGGTTCGACACAAAATAAAGATATTTGCCGTCGGGGCTGAAAGCCGGGCTATGGCTTGGATACCACTGATCGGTAACGGCAATCGTCTGCTTCGTATCTATGTGATAGAGCTTTATAACATCGAAAGAGCGGGCCCGTCCCGGCTCTCTGTAAGCGATCCACCGGCTGTCCGGCCCGAAAGCATAGTCCGTTATTTCTGAATAAGGCGAATGATGGACCAATAGCTTCGCTCCGCTTTTAACGTCCGTGAGATAGAGGTCCTGCGCGCGATCTGCAAGCAGCAGATACCGGCTGTCGGGACTCCAGACAGGATTGAATTTATAGCTGCCTCCTCCCTTTGTAACCTGCTTCGCCTCTCCGGAGCCGTCCTGCTTCCGGATATACACCTCATCTTCGCCGATACGATCGGAAATAAAGCTGACCCATTGCCCGTCGGGACTCCATTCCACATTGCGGTCGTGAACGCCGGGAGACCGGGTCAGGTTACGGGTTACGCCGCTTTTGGCCGGCACCGTAAAAATTTCACCTCGTCCGCTGAAAGCAGCGCGGTTCCCGTCCGGAGAGATCGTATAGCTGGTGATCAGCTTCGACGCATCTACCTGCTTATTCCTGGCAGAAGAAAAATCCTCTGCCAACGTGATATTCACTTTTTCGACCTTGCCGCCTGCCAGGTTGTAAAGATAGATGTACCCACCGTTTTCAAAGGCGATTGCGTCATTTCCAAGCGAGGGGAACTTGCAGTCAAACTCCCTGAATTCAGTTACTTTCCTGGTTTGCCTTGTTCCTGTGTCGTATTCAAACAGGTTCATGGTCCTGTCCCGGTCGCTCAGGAAATACACCTTATCTTTATAATACATGGGGAATATATCCTGGGCCGGGTGGTTGGTAATATTTTCTGTTTTCCCGGTTTTGATATCGAAAATCCACACGTCATCGGCCATTCCTCCCTTGTAATATTTCCAGGTACGGAACTCGCGGAATACGCGATTCATAGCCAGCTTCGTCCCGTCGGCGCTGTAGGTGGCCCAGCCGGCTACCGAAAAAGGCAGCTCTTCACTGAGCCCGCCGTCCGCAGGCGCCTTATAGAGCATCCCTTTGAAAGGGTTGAACGAGCTGCTCCTTCCGCGGTATACAACCGATTTGTTGTCTGGAGTCCAGGTCATTACAATGTTATTAGGCCCCATGCGGTCAGCGACGTCGTCGCGGCCTATAGTGGCGGTGTAGGTAATTCTCCTGGGCACGCCTCCTTCCGCCGGCATTATATAAACTTCCGTGTTGCCGTCGTACTGTCCCGTAAAAGCGATCTGCTTCCCGTCGTGACTGAAGCGGGGAAACATTTCATAGCCGGGGTGGCTGGTCAGCTTACGTGCTACACCGCCGGTACGGGCCACGGTATAGAGATCGCCGGCGTAAGTAAAAACGACCTGGTTGCCATGCACGGCGGGGAAACGCAACAGGCGGGCTTCTTCTGCAATGGCACGCCCGCAAATCGACAGGGAGAAGAAAATCAGACAATGACGGATTATATGCATATTTACTCGAAATGTGGATAAAATTTATTCACAGGGCCGCTTCCGGACCTGGTTGCTTCCTTATCAAAATTAACTAATCCGATATAAAAGAAGCCCGGCCCTTTCTTAAAAATCTCATGGAGCGTTGTCGTGAAGCAATCATTGCGACGACCGGCTGGCCGGAATGCCGGCCGTCAGTTGTTCCCGAATCCTGCTCCACGTTCCAATCCCCAGCACCGGCCCGGCTTCATACGTTTTCTCCTCCGCGTAGCTGATCACGTACTCTCCCCTTTCCCTGGAATCGGGATGGGTGCTGATCCAGGAGAGGTACTCTCCCATCCGGCTGCTCTTTCCGCCCAGGCGGTAAAGGAATTCGCCGAACGGCTCAGGATCGATATCAGCTGCCGCCATATAATCGACGGCGGCGATGTCCGCCTCTTTTTCCTGCTGCCGGTCGAAAGCGGACGAAGACAGCGTACGGGCAACTTCTTTGGCAATTTCCCCGCCGCCCGAACCGGTAGTCATCGAAACCAGGACCGACAGCCCGATCTCTTTCACCAGCTTCTTCATGACGTGATCCAGCTCGATATGTGCCAGCTCATGGGCCATCACGCCGGCCAGCTCTTCCGGACTTTCGCACGCGGCAATAAGCCCCGTATAGATAACCAGGTGGCCGTCAGGCAGGGCAAATGCGTTTACTTCGTCCTTTTCGAGGACATGCAGCCTGATGTTTTCCTCCGGAATATCGTTATAGTCGCAGAGCTTCACCAGGATGCTGTCCAGGCTATGGGTAACCAGCTTGTCTTTCACTTCGCGGTCAGACTTCCTGAACATCGACCATAACATATCGCCCAGCTTCTTTTCGGTTTTGTCGGCTGTTTCCCGGATCTCAAGCAGGTTCACCCAGTCGACCTGTCTGAGCGTATGATACATCCCGAAAAAAAGCGCGACCAGCAAAAGGGCCTGTAGCCATATTCTTCCCATAGCCTATTTCTTTACGAGTAAATGAGTCAGATCGCCGTAAAAGAGCCACTCAACGTGCCTCCCTTTCCTGGTTTGGATAGCCGTATAAATGGTAGCAGCAAAATCGACCGCGTTAAACAGCACTATGGTCAATATATAAGCGATATAGTCATTTGTAACCCTTCCTTCCCTGAAAAGGATAGACACCGTCCACCAGAAACCGTAGCTGTTCATCAGCAGCAGGGAAGCCTGCGACAGGAGCGCCTGTATGCAATGCCACCTTACAAAATAAGTACTATGGCGGTTGCCGAGATAGAAAAAGAAAGTGGCAATGAGGTTTACGATCGGGAGCGGCAAGCCGGCTATCAAAGCAATAAGCGACATGAGATAGCTGTTCGACGCCTTCTCTTTCTCGTGCTCGCCGGGTTTATAGGGAAACGGCCTGACTGCTATCATAATCCTTTAAATATATTCCATATCCAGTTCAATAGTACGAGCACTGCCAATGGAATGGCTATGTATTTTCTTCGCAACAATTTCTCTGCGCGGCTGTAAAAATAAAAAAATGAATTATTCCCTGTGAGCAGGTCGGCAAGCACCCATAAAGGGAACAACGCCATAGCGGAAAACACCAGCAGGCCGAACGGGTTCAGAAGCACAGACTCCGTAAAATGACCGTGCAGCAGCGCATCGATAGCCCTTGTGGTCCCGCAGGAAGGGCATGGCACGCCGGTTACCTGCTTGATCAGGCAAACACCTCCGCCTAAAGGCCGGTGACTGAGCAGGGAATATCCCAGCCAGGCAAAACCACCGGCGCCGGCCAGTAAAACGATGGTATAAAGCCGTCGTACAGGTAACACGCTAATACCCCGCCAGAAGCTCTTTAAGTTTCAACGCATTCTTTTCCCTTGCCAAACCGGCAATCAGGAACCAGTCGATAATGGTCCAGATACCCATTCCGCCGCAGGTAAGAAGCTTGGCAACACCCAGGCCGGTATCACCGATCAGGAACCTGTCTATCCCCAGCGTGCCGCCCATGAAGGAAATGATCTGGAAAAATCTGGGGTCGTGAAACTCGGTAAGCAACAGCCGGTTCCACTTGTCCTCTTCCAGCACGTCAAGCTCTCCTTTGATGCCGGGTAGCTGGTGACTTTCAAAATTGTTCCCTTTTAAAATAAGGAACAGGTCTACTCGGTTTAAATCCATTTGCCAGGTTTGATAAGTGTGATGCTATAACCTGCTCAAACATACCAAAAAACCGCGAAATAATACCAGCTGTCCGGATCCGCATTTTACGAGCGGTCGACCAGGCTGATGAGGCGTCTATTCTTCGAGATGATAGACCAGCAGCGGGATCGAAGTCCTCACGATCAGCTTCGCCGTAACGCTCGGATCTACGAAAAGCTGCTCCAGTATGCCCCGGCTCCTGGTTGCTACCACCAGGAGATCGGCATTCAGCTCTTTGGCATATTGCTCGATCCCGCCTATGACCGACCCGGCGTCCTCGATCATAAACTCGCTTTCCGGCAGGCCGAACTCAGCGGTAATTTCATGAATAAACTGGTTGTCTTCCTGGATATTAGGCTGCGTAAGCGAATTTATTTTCAGGAAAGTAATGCGTCCGCTCAGCTGCCTGGACAGCTCCAGCACTTTGCCGATCACGTGCCTTTCCTCATGCTCGAGCTGGGTGGCATATACTATTTCCCTGAAATTTTCCGGATGCGCCTGGGGCGGGATAACCAGGACCGGAACCTTCGAAATTTTCACGATGTCACTGGCGGCAGTACCGAAAAGCCTGTCGACAAACCCGCCGGTGCCCGTCCGGCCGATGATGACCAGCTCGGGTTTCAGCGCTTCTATTTTTCCTTTCACGACGTCGGCCACGATGCCCTGCTCCCAGATGCCCTCGGCCGAAAACCCTGCTGCGGTCAGGTCGTCGACATACTGCTGCAAATCGTTTCTGAACGCTTCCTCGAAATCCTCGGGAAGCGGCATACCGGGTGCTCCCAGGGCAATATCAGGGATATAAGGCTGGTGGGCGTGCAAAACGTAAAGATGAGCGCCTGTAGTTTTGGCCAGTATCCGCGCAGCCGAAAGCGCGCGCTGGGCATTACTTGAAAAATCGACCGGAACAAGATAGCTTTTCATAATGACTAAAATATTAATGTAGTGAGTAGTTACCACCCCGGTAACGGGGATCGGAAGAAACAATCGCGCAATGAATCATCATAACAATGTACGGGGTCTGATGATATTCCTAAATGACCATCGTCACCCTTCCAGCCTGCATCTATCATTGACAGGAAAACGCTGCCGGCGGCTTTCTGCTTATATTCATCTAAAATTTACGAACTTTTTTCAAAAAACTTCGGTAAATCATTAGTATGTTGAGTGTGAAATAGGAATAGCCATGAGCACGGTCTGATGGCTGATAGCTTTTATCCGAATGAAAGAGAACATAAGCAAAGGGACATTCCTGATCGCAGAGCCCTTCCTGAACGATCCCAACTTCGAGAGAAGCGTGATTTTCCTTTGTGAGCATTCCGAGGCCGGTTCTCTGGGGTTTGTGGTAAATTATGAGACGAACCTCTTCCTGGGTGACGTCCTGAATGAGAATATTTACGAAGATATTCCTTTGTTCCTTGGCGGGCCCGTCGAGAAAAACACGCTGCACTTCCTTCACAGGCGACCGGATCTTATCTCCGAAAGCGTGGAAATAGGCAACGGCATATATTGGGGCGGGAATTTTGAGCAGGCGAAGCAGGAACTCAATTCTTTCACCTTAAAACCTGAAGACATCCGCTTTTTTGTGGGCTACTCCGGTTGGTCGGCGGGCCAGCTGGCTGAAGAGATGAATCAGAAGACCTGGATCTTAGCCGACGCCGATGCGTCCTTTTTCTTCAGCACGCCGGTTAAAGAATTCTGGCGCGAGGTGCTCAAGCGGATGGGCGGTGAATACCGCTCGATCGCACACTACCCGATAGACCCTTCGCTCAATTAGCTGCACCGCCTGAAACCGGCCGGCAATAGTAGTATATCCCGGTAACCGGCTTTTGACAGCATTATCCAAATGCCTTATCCATATAACAGTATGCATTCTTCCTTTTACCCCGATCGATTCCAGGATCAGACAGTTTTTATTACCGGCGGCGCCGAAGGGCTTGGCAAAGCGATTGCCCGGAGAGCGGGCCGTGAAGGCGCGCGGCTGGCGCTTGCAGATTTCAATGAGCCCGCTTTGAAAAATACAGTAGACGAGCTGACCCGCGAAGGATTTACCGTAGCAGGCTATCATGCAGATATTTCAGACGAACAAAGCATCAGATCGGCGATAGACGAAGTCTCTGCCCGCTACGGGAAAATAGACGTGGCCATCAATTCTGCCGGTATCGTGGGCGCGACCAATACAAAAATTACCGAGTTCGCTACCTCCGATTTTGAACGGGTGGTACGTGTCAATCTTCTCGGAAGCTTCCTCCTTACAAAATACGCAGTTAAGGCAATGGAGCCTAACGGCTACGGAAGGATCCTGCTGATAGCCTCTATCGCCGGTAAGGAAGGGAACCCCGGGATGGTCGGGTATTCTGCAAGCAAATCCGGCGTGATCGGCCTCGTAAAAGGGGTGGCCAAAGAATATGCTACTTCCGGTATCACCATCAACGGGCTTGCGCCTGCTGTGATTAAGACCGCTATGAATGCCGACACGGCCCCGGAGCAGTTGGCTTATATGACCGCCAAAATCCCTATGTCCAGATTGGGCACCGTGGAGGAAGTCGCGGCCATGGCCTCTTTTATCGTTTCGAAAGAGAACAGCTTCTCGACAGGGTTTATTTACGACATATCCGGGGGCAGGGCGACGTATTAGCATGACAAGTCCGGATAATAAAGGACTACTGCCGGTCTGCGATCAGGTCTGAAAAAAATATCAGAAAAAAATTTAGGGTAAACTGCTTTCCGGTTGTCATTGATCTGACCGGCGGGAATACGCCTGTCGCTTATGAAAGGGGCATTCCTGAAAACCCGGAAAAGAGTAAGGAAGAATTTAAACACTTTTAATAATGAATCGCAGTACTGGTTTCCTGTTTATCATTCTCCTGTTTGCCGCAACAGCATGTTCGAAAGAAACAGTCATACCACAGGAAAAAGCGCCGGCTGCCATCCGGGAGTATATAGATAAACATTTCCCGGATCAGGCCATTCTCCAGGTCGTAAAAGACCGCGACGGACTTGACCTTTCCTATGACGTAACACTCGAAGGGCCTGTCAAACTTGAATTCAACAAAAAATATGAAGTGACGGGCATTGAAGCAACTGCGCAACTGCCGGACTCGGTAATTCCTGCAAAAATCCTCGGCTTTATAAACGAAAAATACCCTGATTCATACGTTAAAAGCTGGGAGCTGGATGACAAGCGGCAGGAGATCGAGCTTCAAAACGGGCTGGAGCTGGTTTTCAATATGAACGGTGATTTTCTCCGGATCGATTCTTAACAAAACAGCCGAGATGGCCTCTCTGGACAGATTCCCGCCCGTAAAGCAGGTGCTATCCGGGCGGGACCTGTCATCTTAAAACTGGTACCGGAGCAACAGGTCTCCGTTATGGTCGGGATACAAAGGAGAGCGGTCGAGAGCGACTCCGATGAACAGCTTTTTCATGATTCGCGCTTCTATCGCGTAAATACCCCTGAGCTCATTCACTCTGAGCGTATAGGAAAGGCTCACCCTGTTGAAAAGCGATGCAGACAGTCCCGCATCCAAAAGTATGTTCCGTTTCAGGCGCACCAGTATGTAAGGCGACACCTTTACCTGCCTGCCGAGGCCAAAGCGATAGGCGCTGTGAAACACAAAAGCGCGTATGTTCCTTATGGCATCTGCTTCCCGGATCGTAACTTTGCCTTCCAGTATATTGTGCACGGCCGCTCCAAGCGAAAAACCTCCGACCCCGAATTCGGCTCCAAAGTCCAGGTCGGGTGTAAACCGCACGGAAGTTCCTTCTTCAGAAACAGGAAACGTAAGATCGCCCCAGCGAATCCTGTCAACATTGAGGACACCTCTGGCACTCAGGCTCAGACCGGCCCTCCCGAGAGGTATTTCGCGGATATAACCGCCATAGATCCCGTTGCGGGAAAAATAAGAGTAACGATCATTTAGATATGCCACCGAAAAGAGGCCTTTCGGACTGGAGGTCCTGCTTATAAAATTGGCCAGTAAAGTCACCGGCTTGTCCCAGATTTCCTTGTCATTCGCCACAAACTTTCTCTTACCCAATACAGACACATAGTGATCTGAAGTGCTGTCGATCGGAAGTGAAGCCGGGTTGAAATAGTTCATATCCCTGTTATACAGCGAGGGACTCAGGTAGTGCTGCGCATAAGAAGACACAGCCGTCATAACCAGGAAAAGCACCCATAACGAAGTTCTCATTTCAGCAGATCGAAATCAGCAAGCGTATTTTTGATAAAGTTTCCCAGTTCCGTATCGTGTTTCCCGCCTTCATAACGGTAAAGCGTCACATCTCCTCCCTCATTCTTCAATCCTTCCAAAACGGTCGTGGAGACGGTAATCGGGACCAGGTCATCTGCATCTCCGTGATGCAGGAATACCTTTCCCCTTGGTTTCCAGCCCTGGTGGAACGAATTATCTTCGAGCACCTTCATCACTTCCGTATCGGAACCTGTTATGACGCCGGCCATGAAAAGATGGTTAAAGACACGTTCGGGATTGAGAGAGGGAACAATCAGGGCCGACATTTCATCGTAAACCGGGTACGAATAAAGCTGGTCGGTAGGCCGCCGGAGACCGGAAAATTTATTGATTGCATACACTCCCCAGGACAGAATAGGCAGAACAAGCTTATTGGAGCCTCTGCTCCTGATAAATTGACTGACATACCACTTTACATTGCTCAACCCGGCCAGGCTGGAGCTGGCCACGACACGAAACTCTTCCCCGTACTGCTCCTGGATATACTTGTGCGCAGAAAGACAGGCCCCTCCCCCCTGCGACCAGCCCGTTATGAAAAGGTTCTGATCATACACCAGGTCCGTCTGAGAAAGTAAAAAAGATCTGGAGGCAAGCAATCCGTCGATATTCGCCTTAAAAAGCTCCGGAAAACAGATATAGGGGTGATCTTTATCTGCAGTAAGGCCGAAACCTATATAGTCGGGAAGGAATACGACATAACCGGCAGAGGCCCATCCGAGCCCCATGTTACGCACATCACGGTGGGTATCGGTACTTCCTTTATAGAGAGACGGGGCTATATTCTCCGATCCCAGCAGCCTGGAAGGGATCTCCGTGCCATGACAATACATAAGCAGGCGCGCATCGGTGACGCCCTCCGGGATCACAAGCAGCCCCGCAGAATTAATCGGTTTCCCCTGGTATTCCGTGCGGTACGTCAAACGGTAAAACCGGACGCCGTGCTTCACTATTGTTTCCGGGTCCAGCTCGGTGATACGCTCTTTAATTTCCTCTACCCCCAGGGCGCCGTTCAGCGAAGACTCCAGTAGCTCACCGCGTTCTGCAGGCGTAAAATCAGCCTCTTTTTCGCATCCTGAAAACAGGAAAAGAGCCAGCGACAGGTAAATAATTTTATTCATATAACCGACAATAGTAACCAAATATACAGCAAGCCGCTATCTTTTCAAATGGACGTCTGAAGCCTCAAATTCTCGATCCTGCCCGCGGCCGGCATCAAAATATCAGATTTATTGAGTAGGTTTATCCGGCCTGTCTTCGCGGTCGCATGGTTTGATTGTTACATCATTACATTAATCCTATACAGATGAAACACCTGATTTCGGTTTTAACAATAGTCCTGGTAAACTTTTCGCCCGCTTTAAAAGCGCAGCAGGGACCGGAATACAGCCTGAAAAAAGAAGAGCTGGAAGCCCACATGCGTATCCTTGCTTCCGATGAGCTGGAAGGCAGGCGTACCGGCGAGCAGGGCAACCGCGTTGCTGCGCGCTACATCGCAGAACAATTCAGGAGATATGGCCTTTCTCCCGTCCCAGGGCAAAAAGACTATTACCAGCCCGTCTGGTTCGAGAAAACCCTGGCCGAGAAAAAAGGCGTCCTTACTGCCGGAGCCGAGCGTCTTGAGCATGAAAAAGACTGGATCCTGCTCTCGGGCGAAAAAACAGAACTTACAGCCCCGGTCGTTTATGCAGGATATGGTCTGGAAGATGCCTCCAAAAAATGGGACGACTATAAGGGCCTCGACGTAAAGGGGAAAATTGTGGTGGTCCAAAGCGGGCTGCCGGAGTCGCAATCACCCAGAGAGAGCATTGCGACTGCCGGGCAAAAAAGGAAGCTTGCCGCCGAAAAGGGAGCCGTAGCCCTGGTAGAGCTTTACAATGCTTCCACACCCTGGAATTTTATTGCCAGGTTCATGGCGGGGGAGCGGCTCGGCATAGCGCCCGAAAACGCCGCCCCTTCGTCGCTCCCTCACTTCTGGGCAAACGGGAAGGAAGCCAGGGTAACCAGGGCGCTCAGGGATGCAAAGCAGGTGACCATTTCGAACGAAGGAAGAAGCATACGACAGGTCCTGAGCTATAACGTGGCAGGCTATATCGAGGGTTCAGACCCTCGGCTCAAAGACCAGTACATTCTGCTGTCGGCCCACTACGACCATGTCGGCGTAGGGGCCCAGGGAGGACAGCCTTATACGCCCGAAGACAGCATCTTCAACGGCGCCAGGGATAACGCCTTCGGCGTGACGGGGATGCTCGCCGCTGCGAAATCGCTGGCAGAATCAAAACCGAAACGCTCGGTCCTTTTTGTGGCCTTTACCGGGGAAGAGCTCGGCCTGCTCGGCAGCCGTTACTACGCCGATCTTCCTCTGCTGCCGCTCAGCAAATGCATCTTCAACCTGAATTCCGACGGCGCCGGGTACAATGATACAAGCGTGCTGGCGGTCATCGGGCTCAAACGAACGGGAGCGTCTAAACAAATTGAAGAAGCAGCCGGAGCCTTTGGCCTGGGTGTGGTGGGAGATCCCGCCGAAGAGCAAAACCTGTTCGACCGTTCGGACAACGTCAATTTCGCCTCGAAAGGAATACCCGCACCGACCTTTTCGGCCGGCTTCAGGGATTTCGACACCGAAATCATGAAGTATTACCACCAGGCCATCGACAACCCTGAAACGATCGACTATGACTACCTGCTCCGGTATAGCCAGGCATATACGCTGGCAGCGCGGCTCATTGCCAACCTGGCCGATCCTCCGAAATGGGTGGCCGGTGATAAATATGAGCAGGCTTCAAAGGAGCTCTACGGATATTAAAATGCAGTCAGGAAGAGTTGAAAATTGAAAGTGGAGAGTTGAAAGTTATCCTCTCCATTTTCAATTTTCAACTTTCAACTTTCAACTTTCAAAAAACCACTTGTTTTTTTAGACTAACCTAAATATATTTTTGAAATACTCTAAACTGTATTATTTTTGTAATGTTGACCATGTATAACGTTTATTACATAAAATACCGGTTTGGAAGCTCATATCACTACAGCTTTTTTGATTACCCTCCTGGCGGGGATATCCACCGGGATCGGTAGCGCAATCGCCCTGCTGGCCAAACGCACGAACACAAAGTTCCTTTGCGTGTCGCTCGGATTTTCGGCCGGGGTAATGCTTTATGTTTCATTTATGGAGCTGCTCCCCGAGTCGCTCCGGGAGCTCACCGGCGCGTGGGGAGAAAAGCGGGGCACGCTGTACCTGCTGATCTCCTTTTTTTCGGGCATTGCGCTTATCGCGCTTATCGATGTGCTGGTACCCAAGCAGGCAAACCCGCACGAAGTGCACGGGGTAGAAGATATGCATAAGAAGGTGAAGCTGAAACGGGTGGGTGTAATGGTCGCGCTTTCCATAGCGATTCACAACTTTCCAGAAGGCATAGCTACCTTTACATCTGCGTTGGTGAGCATGGAAGTCGCCATACCGATCGCTATTGCCATAGCCATTCATAATATACCGGAAGGCATAGCTGTCGCGGTTCCTATATTCCACTCTACCGGGAGCAAGTCAAAAGCCTTCTGGTATTCGTTTTCATCGGGCCTGGCGGAGCCGGTAGGTGCGCTGATCGCCTATCTTTTCCTGATGCCCTACTGGTCGGTCACGATCAATGGCGTAGTCCTGGCATCGGTAGCGGGCATTATGATCTTCATATCGCTTGACGAGCTGCTTCCTACCGCTGAGAAATTCGGGGAGCATCATCTGGCTATCTGGGGCATGATAGCCGGCATGTTCCTCATGGCGGCTAGCCTTTATGCTTTCATATAGGCAATATAATTATTACAGGATATTGTTTAGGTTAATACATATAATGAGCTTGTCGTATATTTATTCGTACAGGTTCTGTATTTGATTCTTAATTTTGCAAAAATTTCACAAATCGTTTATGTCAACAGCAACAGTTAATTGTCCCGTCCTTTATGTCATAGACTTTGACAGCACTTTTACCAAAGTCGAAGGGTTAGACGAGCTGGCCTCACTGGCGCTCGCCGGACACCCTAACCGAGATTCCATAGTTGCACAAATCCGGGAATTAACGGATATGGGAATGAACGGCGAGATCTCGTTTTCGGAAGGGCTGAGAAGAAGAATTGAATTGTTGTCTGCCAATAAACGGCATATCACGCAGCTTGTAGAGTACCTGCGCTCAAAGGTATCCAATTCCTTCCTGCGGAATAAGCAGTTCCTGAGCGACAATGCCGACAGGATTTACATTGTTTCCAGCGGGTTCAAAGAATTCATCGTCCCGGTTGTTTCCGGGCTG
>MEDT01000044.1 GCA_001724175.1 Cytophagaceae bacterium SCN 52-12
CAAGTTTCGCCGGGCGGATAAGTCGATTTAAACGTACCTTTGAGCGAAGTTTTATATTTGGATCGTCGTTTATTACAGATAACGTGAAAAGAGAGGTTTTGTTAGCAGATTTGTTGAAAAATGTAGAAGTGACGGAAGTCAGGGGAAGTATTTCCGTAGCGATTTCAGGAATAGTTACCGACTCCAGGAAAGTTCAGCCCGGCAGTTTGTTCGTCGCTGTTCGCGGGACTCAAACCGACGGCCATGCTTACCTGGGACAGGCGCAGGAACTGGGCGCGGCAGCTTTTGTTGTGGAAAATCTTCCCGGGGAAACCGCAGACGACTGCGTATATATTGTAGTACCGGACTCTTCGGTGGCATTGGGCAGGATCAGCGCTTCTTTTTATGACGATCCGTCGGGAAAACTGAAGCTTATAGGCGTAACCGGCACTAACGGGAAAACTTCTGTCGTCACATTTCTTTTTCAGCTTTTCAGGAACCTGGGACATCGGTGCGGAATGATTTCCACGGTTCAGAACCAGATAGAGGACGAGGTCATACCCTCCACCCACACCACACCCGAAGCGATAGTGCTGCAGGAGCTTCTGGCAAGGATGGCCGATGAAGGATGCAGCTACGTGTTTATGGAAGTGAGTTCGCACGCCGTGGTGCAGCGAAGGATAGAAGGACTGAAATTTGCCGGGGCTGTCTTTACGAATATTACCCACGACCACCTCGATTTTCACGGGACTTTCGATCATTATATCGCCGCCAAAAAAGCCTTTTTTGACGGCTTGACCAAAGATTCCTTTGCCCTGATAAATGCTGACGACCGGCGGGGCAGCGTAATGGTGCAGAATACGAAGGCAAGGATATATGCTTATTCCATGCGGAATATCACCGATTTCCGTGCCAGGATCCTGACGGCCACGCTCCAGGGAATGCAGCTGCTTATCAACGACAAGGACGTGTGGGTGAGGCTTATAGGAGCGTTCAACGTTTCAAATTTGCTGGCTGTCTACGGAACGGCGCTGCTCCTGGGCGAGGATGAAGAGACGGTGCTGACGGAGCTTTCCGGGCTGCTTCCTCCTCCCGGCCGTTTCGAGGTGGTGCACGATGGGAAAAAAGACATAACCGCTATAGTGGATTATGCCCATACGCCCGACGCCCTGGAAAACGTATTGTCGACTATTGCGCAGCTCAGAACCCACAACGAAAAGGTGATTACGGTAGTGGGGTGCGGAGGTAATCGCGATACCACAAAACGGCCTAAAATGGCAGCTATTGCCTGTAAATACAGCAATCTCGCCGTTTTTACTTCCGATAACTCCCGGAATGAAGATCCGGAAGCCATCATAGAGCAGATGAAGGCGGGCGTAGCCCCGATCGACTATAAGAAAACAAAGACGATCGTCGACAGGCGGGAAGCTATCCGCTGGGCGGTTGCGCAGGCGGAAAAGGGCGATATCATCCTGGTCGCCGGGAAAGGACACGAAACTTACCAGGAAGCAAACGGGGTACGTCATCATTTCGACGACAGGGAAGAAGTGCGGGCGGCCTTCGAATTTTAAAATTCCAAATCCTTGATTTGTTCCTCATAATTTAGGCAACTTTGCGGGACTATATCAGACTTTTTCGGGCACATGCTTTATTACCTTTTTGAATTTCTTGACAAGCGGTACGATTTTCCCGGGGCAGGGGTTTTCCAGTACATTTCCTTCCGGGCTTTAGGGGCTGCGATATTGTCGCTTTTTATAGCAGCTACCTACGGAAAGAGAATAATCAATTACCTGCACTATAAGCAGGTCGGAGAAACCGTCAGGGACCTGGGCCTGCCGGGACAAAAGGAAAAAACAGGGACGCCCACCATGGGGGGCTTTATTATCCTCGCTTCCCTGCTGGTTCCGGTACTTCTCTTTGCCAAGCTGACCAATGTTTACGTAGTGCTGCTGATCATCACTGCGGTGTGGACGGGGATGATCGGGTTCGTAGACGACTATATTAAGAAGTTCAGGAACAACAAAGAAGGCCTGCACGGGCGGTTTAAAATATTCGGTCAGGTTACCCTGGGCCTGATAGTAGGGCTTACGCTCAGCTTTAACCAGGATGTAAAGATCCGCGTTTATGACCAGCCGTTTGTGAGCCCTGAATTGGGGGAGATCAACCGGTTTCACGACCTGGTCAACCCCATGATCACTACCGTCCCTTTTTTAAAGAACAATTCATTCGATTACAGCATGCTTACCTTCGGGCTTGTACCCGAAAGCTATACCTGGATCATCTATACGCTCCTGGCCATATTCATCATCACCGCAGTCTCTAACGGGGCCAATATCACTGATGGTATAGACGGGCTGGCGGCCGGCTCATCCGGAATTATCGCCGTGACGCTGGGGGTGCTTGCCTACCTGTCGGGGAACGCCCGCTTTGCCCAGTACCTGAACATCATGTATATCCCCAATTCAGGAGAGCTTGTGATTTTCTGCGCGGCATTCGTAGGGGCCTGCATCGGCTTTCTCTGGTACAACGCTTACCCGGCGCAGGTATTTATGGGCGATACGGGCAGCCTGATGCTGGGAGGGGTCATCGCCGTGATAGCGCTTGCAATCCGAAAGGAATTGCTGATACCGGTGCTCTGCGGAGTATTCCTCGTAGAGCTCCTGTCGGTCATGATGCAGGTGAGCTATTTTAAGTTTACAAAGCGACGATATGGCGAAGGCCGGAGGATTTTCCTGATGTCGCCGCTTCATCATCATTTCCAGAAAAAAGGCTATCACGAAGCTAAAATAGTAACACGTTTCTGGATTGTGGGGATTATCCTGGCGATATTCTGCCTGGTCACGCTCAAGCTGAGATAGCCGTATCCGGTTTTACGATAAAGGTACAGAGGACACGAAGGACTGGGGGGAGTTGAAAATTGAAAATTGAAAATGGAAAATGGAAAATTGAGAACTTTCAACTCTCAACTTTCAACTTTCAACTCTCAATTCCTCCATAGTTCTGTGCCCTTTGTGTCCCTGTGATTATTTTTATTACAAAGGCAGAAAATTACAGCAGCACTGCGAAGCTTTTGATAATAGCGCCGATGCGGACGGCATCATAAACGCGGGCCTGGGTTCCGCCGTGGCTGAGCACAGACTGCTCGTGCGACGCCACGCAAAGCTCGCAGCCGTTCAGCGCGGAGATCGTAAGGCTCAGCAGCTCGAAAAACTCCTTGCCTAATACCGGGTTCATCATGATGCTCATCTTGATGCCGGCAGGAGTGGTTTCGTAATACTCCTTCTTTACAAAATGGCGGAAACGATAGAATACGTTGTTCGCGTTCATCAGGGAAACGCAGGCGGCGACCTCGGCGATCTCTCCTTCGGTTGCGCCCTCATTTTGCGCCAGCGCTTCAAGCCCCGCTACGAGAGCAGACTGTTTCTCGTTAATGGCGGTGCCTAATGCGAGGAGGAGGATTTCCTTCCTGGACAGGTTCTGGTATTTCAGGACGTTGCTTACGTTTACCTTCAGGTCTTTCAGGTAGCGGTGGTCGACGGCAGACAGCTTATCCAGCAGTGTGCTTTCAAAGCTTTCCGGGAGGTTGACCTCTTTTAAAAGTGATTCTTTTGGATTGGTTGATGTTGCAAACGGATACATAATGGAGCATGCTTAAGGAATACGGGCGGTCCCGTCAGGAGGCCGCCCTTTCCGATTCTAGTTTGTTATATCTTGTACGTTGATGCACTTCCGGGGTATCAGACCGCCAGCGTAGCCTCGCCTTTCTGCCAGTTGCAAGGGCACAATTCGTCTGTCTGGAGCGCGTCGAGCACCCGGATTACCTCGTTAACGTTACGTCCTACAGACAGGTCGTTTACACTGACCCAGCGTATGACGCCCTGGGGATCTACGATATAGGTAGCACGATAGGCAACTTTTTCACCGGCTTCCAGGATGCCCAGCTCCTCGGCAAGAGACTTGGAAGTGTCGGCAAGCATCGGGAACTGGAGACCGCGAAGATCCTCGTGATCTTTCCTCCATGCCAGGTGAACGAATTCGCTGTCGGTAGATGCGCCGATCAGAAGCGTATCACGGTCATTGAAATCTTCGACGTGCTTGTTGAATTCGGCGATTTCAGTCGGACAAACGAAGGTAAAGTCCTTAGGCCACCAGAAAAGAACCATCCACTTGCCGGCGGCACGGTGATCGTTGGAAGTGATATCGTAAAACTCATTGCCTTTCTCCAGTGAGACAACGGCTGTTTTCTTAAAGTAAGGAAACTCAGCACCTACCGATAAAATACTATTTGCCATGAGAGATAAAATTTTTATAAAGTGAAAATTGTATTATTTCTGTATGGCAAATTTACGGCTATTTGCCGGGAAGGACAATTCTCATCATGGTACTTTGCGAGGAAAAGCTATGAAGCAGGTAATTTATGCGATTTATTGTTTTTATGCATGTATAGATGTACTCTATAAGAAGTGCCTTCCGGCAGAAGAAAATATAATATTTCCATTACAGGAAGTTGACGATGCTTTCCAGCCCCATACCCCTGGAGCCTTTGATCAGTATGTGGCTGTTTTGGCAGGGATGATCCATGATCCAGTTGTGAAGCGAGAATTTGTCAGCGAAATAGTAGGCCCGGGGAAGTCTGCTGAGCGCATGAGCAATCTCCTTGCCGAAAAGCAGGACCGTATCGAAATTACCTTTCGCGATAATTTCTCCGAGCAATTCATGTTCTGCCCGGCTTTCATGGCCGAGCTCGAGCATGTCGCCCAGCACTACCATTTTATGCCCGGCTTCCATTTTGGCAAAATTTTCCAGGGCGGCCGCCATCGAGGAGGGATTGGCGTTATAGGCATCCAGGATAATGGTGTTCGTATTCTGCCTGACGATCTGCGACCGGTTATTGCCCGGGACATAATTGGATATGGCGAGATGGGCGTCGTCGGGCGATATTCCGAAGTAGTCGGCGACAGAGAGAGCAGCGCATATGTTGCCGAAATTATACTCTCCCACTAAGTTGGTAGAAACCGTCATATCGTCTGCTGTATAGCTGATAAACGGTGATTGGCCGATTAGCTGCGGGGTCGATTGCTGGTTATCCGAGTTATAGAAGATGATCTCGCCGAAAGCCCGGCGTTTGCTTGCCATCTCCATCAGAATTTCATTCTTTGCATTGACGAATACGGTTCCTTTTTTCTTTGACAGGTAATCATAAAGCTCTCCTTTCGCTTTTTTGACACCTTCAAGGCTGCCGAACCCTTCCAGGTGGGCTTTACCGATATTGGTTATGAGGCCGTGCGTAGGCTGCGCGATGGCGCACAGCAGCGCGATCTCCTTCTCATGGTTAGCGCCCATTTCGATAATCACCATTTCAACAGCCCGCTCGTCAACCGAGAGGACCGTCAGCGGCACGCCGATGTGGTTATTGAGATTCCCCTCGGTAGCATAGGTTTTAAACCGTGTGGAAAGCACACATTTGAGAAGCTCTTTGGTCGTGGTCTTGCCATTCGAGCCTGTAAGCGCTATGACCGGGAAGCTGAAAGATTTCCGGTGGAGCCTGGCCACCTCCTGCAGCGTATCGAGCGTGTTTTCAACGAGCAATATCCTATCGGACGTAACGGCTTCCGGATCGTCTGCTACGGCATAGGCCGCACCCTTTTCCAGGGCTTCGGCGGCGAATTTATTCCCATCGAAATTTTCTCCCTTTAGCGCAAAGAAGATACAGCCGTCGGAGATCCGGCGCGAATCCGTTGAAATGAGGCGGTTCTCCAGGTAAAGCTGATATATTTGTGAAGTATCCATGAATGGGTCCGTTGTCCGTGTTTTTGCTTCAGGCTATCTGTGTCGGGTCGTATTTTTCGTTTATAATCAACGACGGCCCAAAAATATGCGAAATATCTTCTATGAAATTACAAATTACTGTAATATTAGTTACACTGTTTTTTTCATGTGAAATGGCTTCCGCGCAAACCTCCTGGTTTGTACGGGATACGAGCTCCGTTGTGAAAAAGGGAGGTGTGTTAACGGACAGACCCTGGGCCGGCGGGCTGAATGCGGTGCAATACGGCAAGATCGACCTCGATGGCGATGATACCGAAGACCTGGTCGTTTTCGACCGGACCAGCAGCAAAGTGAGCACATTCATAGCAGACCCGGTTCTGAAGCAATACGTCTATCGTCCCGAGTATGAGCTGGCGTTCCCGGCGATCACTAACTGGATGGCCCTGGTCGACTACGACGGCGACGGCATAAAGGAGCTGTTTACCTACGTATCGCAGGGAGTAACTGTCTACCGCCGGGAAGAAAATGCGTCCGGCGGATGGGAGTGGGTGCGCATAAAACCCTACCTGACCACCACCGGGCTTTCCGGAAACCCTGTAAACCTCCAGGTGGCTGCTTCCGATATTCCCGCCCTGACCGATTTCGACGGGGACGGGGATATGGACATTATAACTTTCGAAGCCGGCGGAGACTTCGTGGAGCTGAACCAGAACATGAGCATGGAGCGCTACGGTGTTCCCGACAGCCTGGAATTTATCAGGAACGGCGAGTGCTGGGGCGATTTCAGGAAACACACATGCGATGATTTCGAGTTTGGTATACAGTGCGGAGTGAACGACTCCGGGCGGGACAATGCGCGGGTCATGCATACCGGCAATTCGATCCTTCTGCATGACCTGAACGGCGACGGGAAGAAGGACATGCTCCTGGGAAACGTCGATTGCGAAAACCTGAGCATCTTATATAACAGCACTGCAGGACTTGAAGCAAGGTACACGACCTATTCGTCTGACTACCCGGCAACCGACCCCGCGGCTATGCCGATGTTTCCGGCCGCTTATCTCGAAGATGTGGATTTTGACGGGGTAAAGGATCTTCTCGTGTCGCCCAATGTCTACGGGAATGACAACCTCATGATGGACTTCATCTCCTCAGGCTGGTACTATCACAACGCCGGGACTGACAACGTGCCAGATTTTCAGCTGAGACAGAAGGACTTTCTTCAGTCGGGTATGGTCGATGTCGGAGAGAATGCTGCCGTGTCGTTCTTTGACGTCGACGGAGACGGCGACGCGGATATGGTGATCGGGAACAGAGGGACCTTCAACGGTACGGATTTCCGCGGCGCGCTCTGGTTGTTTAAAAATAACGGCACCCCGGCAAAGCCGGTTTACGAGCTGGAAACCGACGACTTCCTCCAACTGCTGAAGCTGGGACATACCGATCTCCAGCCGCACTGGCACGATTTCAATGGCGACGGCCGTACAGACCTGGGGATCGTTTCCGTCTACAACCGCAGGCTGCTGTTTCAATACATCCCCAACCAGGGATCCGGCGCCGTACAGCTGAATGCTTCGGCGCTGGTGGAGGTCCCTTTACCGGGAGACCTCTCGGTATCCGACAAGATCTGCTTCTATGATGCAGACCGCGACGGGGATATGGACATCCTGGTGGGAGGCGTCTTGGGAAATATAAGCTACTATGAAAACACCGGCAGCGCGGCTGCTGCCGTTTTTACGCTACGCGACGCTGCCTTTGGAGGCATAGGGCCGGCCTTCTCGAGAAGATTCCTTTCCCTGGCCGTGGCCGATCTTGACCTGGACGGGAAGACGGATATCGTGATGACGGACATGAGCGGAAAGATAAAGATACTGCATAGCGGCGAATGGGGCGCATGGTCGAAAGAAGACTCTTCGGTGATTTACGACGCCGTCAGGGACGGCCATTCCGCGCCTTACCTGGGCACGAAGCTGCATGCCGCCATCGCAGATGTCAACAACGACCGTAAACCGGACCTGGTAATCGGCACGGCAGCGGGAGGCGTCTATCTTTTCCTGAATCGCCTTCCTGTGACGATTTCAGGCAATGAGCCTGAGGCAGAGCTTACGGTTTACCCGAATCCCGCGCGGGGCGGATTTTTTGTCAGGACGACGCATCCGGGAGAGCTGGAGATCTTCGATATGCTCGGGAGGCAAATTTATACTTCGCCGGTTCCTGCGGAATCGCCGCTGGCCATAGACGCTTCGGACTGGGAAAAGGGAATTTACATCATCAGGTTAAAAAGAGAGGCCGGCCTGGAAGTGCGCAAGGTCGCGCTTTACTGAGCTGTCAGCCATCAGCTATCGGCCGTCAGCCCGTTTTCATCGCTTTTCCTGACCGTCGATTTTAGCTGATTTCTGATAGCTGACAACTGATTTCTGATAGCTGATTTCTGACAGCTGACAGCTAACTACTGTACAGGCTCTATGGCGATCGGGCTTCCGTTGGGGATTTCGTCGGTAGCGACTTTCAGGATAATATCACCGGGGTGTATATCGCCGAATATCTGGACCTGTGAATCGGTAATATCTCCCCGGTGCACGTTCACCCGCTCGGCCATACCATTTGCTACCTTGATGACAAAGGTCTGCTCCATATTGCTCAATACAGCCGATTTAGGAACGAACACGCTGCCTTCATGAGCCTGAACCGGCAGGCGGGCCGAAACGTACATACCCGGTTTCAGCTTTCTTCCCGAATTTGAAATGTCAATCTCAATCATCTCCGAGCGGGTATCAGGACGGACACTGTGCGAAATACGGCTGATGTTCCCGCTGAATACCTGGTTCTGGAATGTCCTGACCGTAAATTGCACGGGAGTGCCCTCGCGGATATCGCCCAGGTAGGCTTCAGGCACAGCCAGCCGGAGACGAAGCCGGTCGAGCTGCTTGATTTTCAGCAGCGGCACTGAATTCTGCCCGCCCGGACCTACGAAGGCTCCCGGCGACAGCCGGCGGTCTGTAACCACCCCCGCGAAGGGAGCGGTGATTTTCAGGTAGTCAACCAATTGCTTGACCGATTCATAATGCGCCTGCTCTGCAACCACCATCAGGCTGTCGGAAACAAGCTTCGCCCAGTAAGTCTCCACGTCCATCTCGGAAATGGCTCCCGGTGTCTGCCGCGTTTTGAGCGCACGCTGGTAGACCGCGCGGCTCGATTGGTAGCCTGCCTCGGCCGCCTTGACTTTGGAATAAGCGGCAGTGAGATTGGCAATGAGCTCCGGCGCTTCGAGCTCGGCAAGCAGCTGGCCCTTGTTTACCCGGTCGCCGATGTCGACGTGCATTTTGCTGATGTAGCTGCTTACGCGGGGATAAAGATCGGTTTCATAAAAGCTTTCCAGCTCGCCGGGCAGGTTTATTTCCCTGACAGGCTGCGCGCCCCTGACCATAATGGCCGTATACCGGAATTCGTCATTTTGGCTCCGGGTTTCCTCTGCCAGGTTTTCCGGGTGCTTTTTGGGTCCGCAGGAAGCCAGCAGGAGGGCGGCTACCGCTATTTTCAATATATGATTCATTTGAAAAAAATGATGAGACGATAAGACAATGAGGCGATGAGATAATGAGACGATTTTCGATTTCTGACAGCTCATAACCATTTCAGTTAACGTGGTTGGAGATGGTCACCGATTGGGCCTCGGTGCTTTTCAGATCAAAATCTTCACTTTCGGGGTTGTCGGGATCGAGCGATACGGAATTGAACGACACCTTTTTCATCATCAGCGAAAAGACAACCGGCAGTATGAACAGGGTGGCGACGGTGGAAGTGAGGAGTCCTCCGATAACCGCCCTTCCCAGCGGAGCTACCTGCTCGCCTGTGTCGCCGAAGCCGCTTGCCATAGGCACCATCCCTATAGACATGGCCAGGGTCGTCATCAGGATAGGCCGCAGCCGGAGTGTTCCGGCAGTCCTGGCAGCCACGCCTGCGTCGCGGTACTGGAGCCGCAGCGTTTCAGCGTTGGTGACGAGCAGCAGGGCGTTGGCTACCGAAACGCCTACCGACATGATAATTCCCATATAGGACTGCAGGTTGAGGGTCTGGCCCGTGACCAGCAGCAGGAAAAGGGCGCCTGCCAGCACCGACGGGATCGTGATCATGATGATGCAGGCCAGCCTGAACGACTGGTAGGTGGCAGACAGGAGGAGGAAGATGACCACGACAGCCAGGAGCAGGCCAAACTGCAGGCTTTCGAGCGTTTCCCGGAGAAGCTGGGCGATGCCTTCCACGCTGACCACGCTGCCCCGGGGAGGATCGCCTGCGTCTGCAACCGCCTCGTGCACCGCTTCGCTGGCAGTACCGAGATCCACCTGGTGCGTATTGGCCGTGATGGTAAGCATCCTGCGGGGGCCGCGCCTGTCGTACTGGGCGGGCACGTTGCTGGTAGAGATCGTAGCTACGTCGCCCAGGGTAGGTCTTAGCTGTCCTTTTACAAGCGGGATATTTTCGACATCGGCAACCGACTGCATATACTGGGGAGACATTTCTACCTGTACCTGGTAGGCGAAGCCTTTGCCCTGGTCGAGCCAGAGGTTTTTGGCGGTAAAGCGGCTGGAAGAGGTTGCTGCTACCAGCGATTTGGCGATCACGTCGACCGACAGACCCAGCTGCGCGGCCCTTTCCCGGTCGATATGGATCTGCACGGTAGGATAGCGCAGCGGCTGCTTGATCCGTACATCCCGCAGATAAGGTATCTTGTCGAGCTCTTTGATTATTTTTTGTGCAAATACCTGGTTTTCGGCAATATCTTTTCCGCCTATCACCACTTCGATAGGTGTGGAGGCACCCTGGCTCATGATCTTTTCAGTGAGCTCGATCGGCTCGAAAGTCGTTTTGAGATCGGGCAATTCCTTATGGATGCGCTGCCTGATCTGGTCCTTCAGGAGATCGAGCGATTCCAGCTTGTAATCGCGAGAGAGGCTTACCTGCAGGATCGCCTCGTGAGGCCCGGAATTGAACACGTACAAGGCGCTGGTCCCGTAGCTGGAAGGGGTCATGCCGACATAGGCCGACGTAATGGAGATATTCTGCTTCCCGACCAGGTCCTCCAGCTGTGCGAGCACCTCTTTCACCCGTTCCTCCATCCTTTCAAGCCGGAGGCCTTCGGGGCCTATCAGCCGGACCTGGAATTGCCTGGCCTTGTTCTGGCGCGGCATCAGGTCAGTCCCGATGTTCATAAACAAAATGGCGACCAGCGAAAAGGCGGCCACGAGGTAAATCGCTACAACAGCTGTGCGCCGCTTCATCAGCCTGCTCAGCAGCAGGCCATAGCGATGCTGTATCTTGTCCATCAGCCCTGCTTTTTTCTCAGGCTTGGGAGCGTCGTCTCCGATATCTTCCGGGTGCTGATGCTCTTTGAGCCACCAGTTGCACAGGATAGGGACGAGCGTCTGTGAGAGTACATAGGAGACGATGATCGAAAAGCCTACCGCAAGCGACAGCGGCAGGAACATACCTTTGGGAATACCCGTCATCATAAAAGCCGGTGCAAATACGGCCAGGATGGCTACCGTAATCAGGAACAGCGGAAAGCTCATTTCGGCTGAGGCGTCTTTAACAGCCCGGGCTTTGCTTTTGCCCATTTCAAGGTGCTGGTGTATATTTTCTATCACTACGGTCGACTGGTCGACCAGGATACCGATCGCCAGCGCCAATCCCGACAGCGTCATGATGTTGATCGTCTGGCCGCTGAGCTGCAGCATCAGGATCGCCGATAAAAGCGATGCAGGGATGGTAAGAATCACGATCAGCGAGCTTCTCAGGTCTCTCAGGAAAAGGAATACCATGAGCCCGGTGAGGAGCGCGCCTAAACCGCCTTCCACCGCCAGCGCATGTACCGACTGCATCACATACACCGACTGATCGAACTCGTACGCCAGGTCTATGTATTCGGGCAGGAGGCTTTTCATCTCGGGCAGCTTCGCCTTGAGGGCGGACACAACCGACATGGTAGAGGCGTCGCCGGATTTGGATACCGGTATGTAAACCGAACGTTTCCCGTTGATCAGCGCATATCCTACCGGGACGTCGGTCGCATCTTCCACCGTAGCGACATCGCGCATGAAGACCATCGGGCCTACGCCCTGTCTCAGCGGGATATTGAAAAAATCTTCCACGTTGTCGAGCACGGTGTTGCTCGGGGTCATTACCATGAAATCGCCGATGCGGACGTTGCCGGCCGGTGATATCTTGTTGTTGGCCACTACCGCCGCTACGATCTCATCAGGCGTAAGCTCGTAGCTTTTCATCCGCTCAGGGTCGACGCGTATGACCACCGTCCGCTCGTTGGAGCCGAAAGGAGAGGTAGCGATGCCTCCCGGTATCTGCGAAAATAGCGGTCTGATCCGCGATGAAGCCATATCCTGCAGCTCGGCGAGCGGAGCGCTTTTGCTGCTGAATACCAGCTGTCCTACCGGAAGCGACGAAGCATCGAACCTTACCACGGTGGGCGGGACCGTCCCGGGAGGGAGATAGTTCATTACCCGGTTGACCTGGTTGGCCACTTCGCCGGCGACCTGCGACATATCGACATTCTCGTAGAATGTACACTTGACAAGACAGGTCCCCTGTATATTTTTGACTTCTACATCTTTGATCCCCGATACGTACAGCATCTGGTTCTGGTAGCGGGTAGCGACGAAACCTTCCATCTGGTTGGCCGACATCCCGCCGTAAGGCTGGGAGATGTAAATGGTAGGCAGGTTCAGATTGGGGAAAATATCGACCGGTATCCTGAAGAGCGCCAGGGCTGCAAAAATAGCTACAGCAAAAAGCGCCACTACGATGGCAATTGGCTTGTTGAGTGCAGTCTTTAACATGAAAGTGGGTTAATTAGGGATTTGTTCCAGGAAAACGTCAAAGTCGCCCTTGGCAGCAGCTTTGATCAGCAGGGATCTCCATACATTGTTCACTGAAATCAGGTATTCCGTTTCCGCCCTGATGTAGAGGTCTGTCACCTGGGTAAGGAGCATAATGTTTTCCATCCCGCTTTCGTAACGGGCCATAGACTGCGCATAGGCATTTCTGGCTGCATCGAGCATGACGGGGGTTTTCTGGACCGACTGGTAGGAGAGGTTGAACTGGATATCGGAGCTTTTCAGCTCCGCCGTCGTTCTCATCATGGCCGTATTGTATTCTTCCGTGAGCGCATTATAGCGGAACTGCTGCGCCGCGAGCCGGCGCCGGATCTCGAAGGTCCTGGTCGGATGCCAGACCAGCGTCGCGCCCAGGGCGTAGTTAAAGGCACGCAGACCGAGCCCTGAGAAGGATGAGGATATCGTAAAATCGCCGTCAGGTCCGGGCTTCTGGTCTATTCCGGAGCCTCTGCCCCAGAAGGAGCCGATCATATGCAGCTCGGGCATAATCCCGAGGCGGGTTCTCTTCATTTCGTTTTCCGCTTCTTTCTGACGGGAAAGGAGCGTCCGGAGGCGCGGATGTTTTTCGGGCTCGCTGCTGGCAAAGCTGAAGCTTGCCGGAAGCCTGGAGAAGAAGCTCATGGTGTCAATTTCCAGCTCTTTGCCTGCCTCCCCGATCAGCTCGCTCAGCAAAACTTCGTATTTTTTGGCCTGTGCCTGGCTTTCCATCCATTGAAGGAGCGCCCGGGTAGACTCTGCGATCGCGATAGAGCTGTCTATCCCTGCCTTGAGGCCGGAGCTGGCGTTCGCCCTTGTCACCGTCACGATGTCTTCCGTACGGCGAAGGTTTCGCTCCTGCAGGCGTGTATATTTTAATGCGTTCAGGGCCAGCAGGTAAGCGTCGGCTACTTTGATCTGGTGTTCAAAAAGCTCCTGCTCATAGACCTGGGCGGCGGTTTGTTCCCTGGAAGCGGCCAGGGTTCTGTCGGCGTCCTTCTTCCCGAATGTAAAAGCCTGCCAGTCGACAACTGTAGAGGCGAGCGAAGTCCAGGCGGGCTGCCAGTCGAAACCGTTCGGCTTTACCGAGCCGCTCAGGCCGAGCAAAAGGCCGTCATAGCCCAGGTTGGCGCCTCTCACCTGGTTGGAAGTGCTGAATAATGCCTGGGCCTGGATACCGGCTTTGGGATAGTAAGCCGCCATCGCCGCCCGAAGGTCTTCGCCGGCAGCCAGCTTTTCTGCGATCCTTTTCTTCAGGGTCGGGTAGTTGGCCCTGGCCTTTTCAAGAGCCTGCAGAAGATTAACCGATACGATCTCTTCGGACTGCTGGGCAAAACTTCGGTAAGAAAGAATATAGAAAAAGAAGAGAGTGAGAAAGAAAGCGAATCCGGGGCTTCGTAACATAATGCGCTGAAATGCCTTTAAATTTTATCTCAGCAAAATACAGCCGGCAGATTAGGATGGGATTAGCTGCCGATTAGATTTTTATTCAGGGGTATTAAAAAAATTTTAATATCGGCAGATGTCTGAAGAAAACGGATAGGGAGGCGGGCTGATGTATCGGGGGCGTCCCCGGCGACCACCGGTTCCACCGGCGGTTATCCACGTGCCATCCCCGCGGGAATTTTACGCTAAGGGCCTTATGCATACGGGAAGGGGAAATCGACAACGATCTCCGTGCCTTTACCGATTTCGGAAGACATCGTGATTCCTCCCCGGTGGAGCCTGATGATTCGTTGCGCCAGCGTCAGGCCTATTCCGAACCCCTGCCGGGAAGTAGCATTCGAGCCTCTCTGGAGCGGCTCAAGGATCTGCAGCATCTCGTTTTGAGGGATCCCTATCCCCCGGTCCCTGACCCGTACCCTCAGCGACGTTTCGGTATTCATTTCCAGGGAGATGCTTACCTCGTTATCGTTGGAGTATTTACAGGCGTTGTCGATCAGGTTGGTAATGGCAGCTTTCAGCAGGGTTTCTTCGCCTGGTATGACCAGGGGCCGGTCCTGCAGCCTGACGCCGTCGCTGAAGGTAAGCCGTATCTTCTGAAGCGGCCATTTCGACTGCACCTGGTCCATGCAGTCCATCAGCAGCTCCATCATATCGACTTTATGGGTGTTGATGTAATCCTCCTGGTTCTCGATCCCGGCGAGCATCAGCAGCCCGTTCGAAAGGCTGATGAGGCGATCCAGCTCGGCGATCGCTTTTTGCTGGCTTTCCCTCAGGCTAGTCTCATCCTTATCGTAATAGAGCGCGGTTTCCAATAGCCCTTTGAGGGTAGCCATCGGGGTGCGGAGCTCGTGCGAGGCCTGGGAGATAAACGACCTTTGGTTGGCAATCAGGCGTTCATGCTGGTCAAGCAGCTCGTTAAAAGACGTGGTCAGGGAGCCTACCTCGTCGCCCGGGGTGAGATTCTGAAGGCGGAATGACAGGGAATTGTTGAAGCGCCCTTTGATCTGGTCGATCAGGGAATTAAGGGGAGACAGTGTTCTCAGGGCAAAAAAATGTGCAAAAATGGCGACCAGCGCAATGCAGATAATATTTGTAAGGATGAGCAGGTCGGCGAGCGATTCCTGTCGCTGGTACCCTTCCGAATCGTACGCCGTTATGATGGCGACGTACGGCTTCTCCGAATCAGGCTGAAAGGATACCCGGTAGGCCATAGCCACGCCGTTTTTTTCGCGCTCATGCGCTTTTACGGGGTAAGAGAAAAAAAGCTTTCCTTCCTGCCTGACGCTGTCGAGGAAAGAAGGAGCAGGGTAAAAATCATAGACCTGTATATTGGAATAATAAAGGCTGTCCGTACCGGAAAAGACGAGGTCCGTCTGCTCATTGAGAACGGTATTGATGCTTCCTTTCAGGCTTCCTTCGGGATCAAACAACTGCTGGGTGCCCAGGACCCGTCGCTCCAGGCGCTGCTGGAAGAAGGTATTCCGGTGCTTGGCATACGTGAAATAGATAAACAGCGAAAATGAAAGCAGCACCAGCGTGACGAAGAAAACGAACCACAAAATCAGGCGATGACGGATCAGCATGTCTCTATTCCTTTAGCATATAACCCATACCAATGACGGTGTGAAGAAGCTTCTGGGGGCGCCCGGCTTCGATTTTCTTCCTGAGGTAGTTGATGTAAACATCAATGACATTCGTATTGGTATCAAAGCGGATGTCCCAGACCTTTTCGGCGATATCTACCCTGCTTACAATTTTCCCGGCATTCAGCATCAGGTATTCGAGCAGGGCGTATTCCCGGCTGGTCAGGTTGATGCGCTGCCCGCCCCGTGTAACGATGCGTGCGTCGGCATGAAGGACAAGGTCGGCGACGGCGATGCTCCTGCCGGTATCTTCCAGGGGCGCTATTCTCCGGCCCAGGGCCTTGAGCCTGAGCACCAGCTCCCTGAATTCAAAGGGCTTGACCAGATAATCATCAGCGCCCGATCCGAATCCTTTCTCTTTATCTGTTATGCTGTCAAGGGCCGTAAGCAGGAGCACGGGCTGCGTTTTGTCGTTGCCCTTGATCTCTTTGCAAAGGTCGAAGCCATTGATTTTAGGAAGATTAAGGTCGAGAATGACGACGTCGTATTTTTTGCCGTCATAAAACCGCAGCCCCATGAGACCATCAAAAGCCACGTCGACGTCGAAACCTTCCTCGTTCAGACCTCTTTTGATAAACGACGCTACGTTAGCTTCATCTTCTACCAGTAAAATCCGCATGTTCTGAACCCTGATCTGTCTAAGTACTGTTTCCCTGGCTTGAAAGCAAAGGCAAAGATACGAAATTAGGTGTTTGGCCATAAACTGGTAAATTACCTTTCGGAGTGCTAGCTTTGCATCCTAATAACATAACACGATTTTTTAAAAGCTGTTTATTTTTGACCATGCGGCCGGTTGTCTTACGAAGCTGCCTGTTACGAGGTTGTTTATCTCTGATTTCCGGCAGTTGATCGTCCCAAATATATTCTTAATGAAAAAGATCTTTTGCTTGTTGAACCTGCTGGGAATGCAGGAGGTTTTGCCTGCGCAGAGTGACAGCACGGCTTCCAAAGGAGCCGTAGAAAAAAAAGTAACGGAGCAGAAGTGGGATTGGATCGATATCAAAGGATATACCCAGCTCAGGTACAACGAGCTGTTTGAAACCAACCCTAAGCTCGAATGCGAGCAGTGTGACAAATCGTGGGGCACCGGAGTAGGGCTGTATTTCAGGAGGATGAGATTTTCGGTCGACATGAAGCTGCTGCCCAGGCTTACCTTTACCGTTCAGCCGGACATTGCGGGCCTGATCGAAGGCGGGGCGGCGGTCCAGCTTCGTGACCTGTATTTCGAATACGGGTTCGATAAAAAGAAGGAGCTGAGGGCAAGGCTCGGACAAACGAGAGTGCCCTACGGACATGAGAATATACAATCCACCAGGAACAGGATACCGCTCGACAGGAATGATGCCCTGAACAGCGCTTTTATCAATGAACGGGATTGGGGGCTGTTTCTTTACTGGACTCCTGAGCGGTTTCAGCAACGTTTTGAGGCAAGGGCCAGAGACGGCTTGAAAGGGACCGGCGACTACGGCATCGTTTCATTAGGAGTTTTCCAGGGGCAGAGCACGCTGCGAGACCTGAACAGGAGCAAGCATGTTGTGGCCCGTATTGCCTACCCGCTGGATGCAGGCAGCCAGATGCTGGAGTTTGCAGTGCAGGGATACTGGGGAAGGTACACGATTGCCGCCGAAAAGAAGACGCCCGGCGTCAGGACCAATGCGACCGGTACCTATCCCGACAGGCGGGTAGCAGTCTCGACGGTGCTGTTTCCGAAACCCTTCGGTTTGCAGGCCGAGTACAACTGGGGAACGGGGCCTGAATTTACCCACGCCACGGGAAAGATCACTGCGCAGCCGCTATGGGGCGGCTATGTGCTGGCCAATTACCGGCTGCCGATGGGCAAGATGGTTTTGTATCCCTACGCAAGGGTGCAGCACTTTGACGGCGCAAAAAAGCACGAACGTGATGCCAGGCACTATATCGTAAAAGAACTGGAAATAGGAGCCGACTGGCAGATTTCAAGGTATGTCGAGCTGATCGGCGCTTTTACGCTGTCGAACCGGAAGTTTGAGGACTTCAGGCTACCCGATAATAACCAGAAGGGCTCGCTGGCCAGGCTTCAGCTCCAGGTAGGATTTTAAGTTACAGCCAGGAGGTGATCAGGGGCTTAAGCTCCGAAGCCCATTTTTTGTAGGCTTCCCGGGTAAGGTGGGTCCTGTCGCGGGCAAATCCGTCTTTCAGGCCGTTCTGATCGGCCAGCCATCGGTTGGGGTCGGTCGTCGCGATGCCCAGCGAGTCGCAGTAGCCGACCAGCCAGTTGTTCAGGCTGTCGACCCTGGCTTTGGTAGCCGGAGATTGTTTTTCATACAAGGTCAGCTGCACAACGGTTTTTACGCCTGCTGTCCTGAGCTTTAAAAGGAGTGTTTTGTAGTCGCCGGTGGTTTCGGCTACCGACCGCTCGAGGATCGTCAGATCGTTTATCCCCCCCATTACGACACACAGTTCAGGAGAGTAGCGCAGCACCCTGCGGTCGGTTTCGTCCTTCAGATGGCATATGCCGAGACCGGGAACACCGCTGTTTTTGATATCACACCGGTCAAGAAGGATATTCCATTCGCCCTGGGCAGTGATGGAATCGCCCAGGAAAACGATCCCGGCTTTTTCCTTCCAGTCGAGGAATGCCTGCAAAAGTCTCTCCCTGTAGTGATAAGCGATGCCGGAAGCGGCGGCCAGGAAAAGGAAATTAACAAGCAATGAGAAGTAAAGGAGCCGGCTTTTACGCTTTTCGGAACGACTATGCCTTACGGTTTCTGATAGGCTGCTCATGATCGTCTCATAGCGTTAAACCCCGCGACAATATCAAAAAGTTCCGTATCGATGCTGTCCTGCCGGAGCTGGTGGTAACGGGTCTTCATCTGGCCGGATAGCTCTTCGATATTCTTTTCAGCTCTTTGCATCGCCTTTAGCCGGCTGGCGTTTTCACTGGCAAGCGAAAAAACGCAGGACCGGTAGAGGGCGGTGAACAGGTATTCCCGGAAAAGCGCAGAGAACACTGTCCCGGGAGAGCCTGCGATCTGCGGGATACGATTGGACGGCCACGGTCTGTGACGGGTTTTCTCCTGCCATTCCTCGTCGAAAGGGAGCAGCTTTCTCAGCACAGGGACATAATCATCGGCCTTTCTTGGCCGGTTGAATATGGCGTATACCGCTGCAAGCGGAGCTTTGGCGCGCAGCTGCTCGATTTCGAGCAGGAGCCGGCCGGTAAGCGTAGTTACTGCCTGTATGGAGCCGGGAACATGAAAAACCGAAGCCACGTGCAGTCCGGCATCTTTTAGCAGGTATTCTACCCTTTCACCTACAGCCCATATTTCCACCCGTTCTTTGACAGGCCGGATAGACCGGGCAGAAAGGGCAGCGATTGCATGGTTGAACGGACCTACGAGCCCCTGGTCCGACCCCATCACGATAAACAGGGTCGTGCCCCCGGACAACGGCGGGGACGGGAACAACTGCTCATGAAGAAGGTAAACCCGGATGCCGGACAGGATGGTCTGGTAGTAGGCTTCCAGGGCATCGACCGCTTTCTGATAACGGCCGATGTTGGAAGCGGTGATCGCCTTCATGGTTTTGACCACGGCCCCGAGATCGCCGGCCTGCCTGATCTTACGCTGCATGCTTTCAATAGATTCCATCCTGCTGCTTTGTGATATGTTCCGTTTGAGTCCCGGCGTCAAACCGCGCGAGCGCTTTCGAGGCCATATCCAGGAGAATAGCCTCATCTTCTTCAGTAATATCTCCCGAGTCGTACATACGCCGGCGGGTCTCCTGCGGAATCCTGCCGGACTCCCTGCAAAGCACTTCCTGGGCGTCGTGTATTTTGCTTTCAGGGATATGATCGAGCAAATGGTTTTTAAGCGCAAGCAGCACCATTACCTGCTCAGCTACCGAAAGCGGGCTGGCTTCTGCCTGGACCAGGCACTGACGGATGCGTTTTCCGTGTTCGATCCTTTTCCTGGTATCATTGTCGAGCCTGGCGCCGAACCTGGCAAATGTTTCCAGCTCCTCGAACTGGGCGTAGGTAAGCTTCAATCTTCCCGCCACCTTCCGGTAAACCTTCCATTGCGCCTTCCCGCCTACGCGCGATACCGATTTGCCCACGTCTATCGCCGGCAGTATCCCCAGCCCGAACAGGGTAGGGGACAGGTAGAGCTGGCCGTCGGTGATAGAAATAAGGTTTGTAGGGATGTAAGCCGACATATTCTGGGCTTCCGTCTCGACGATCGGCAGGGCAGTCAGGGAACCTCCCCCTGACGATACGCTCAAATGCGTAGATCGTTCCAGCAGGCGGGAGTGGAGATAGAAGATATCGCCGGGGAAAGCTTCCCGGCCGGGCGGCCGCTCCAGGAGCAGCGACATTTCGCGGTATGCCCTGGCGTGCTTCGTAAGATCGTCATATACAATGAGCACGTCCTTTCCCTGCTCCATAAAGTATTCAGCCATACTTGTCGCCGCATAGGGAGCGATATACTGGAGGCCGCTGGGATCGCTGCCTTCGGTCACCATTACGATGGTATATTCCATAGCGCCTGCCTCTTCCAGGCGCGCGACGCTGGCAGCCACGGCAGCAGAACGCTGACCGATGGCGCAGTATACACAGATGACATTCTTGTCCCGCTGACTTAATATCGTATCGATGCCGATAGCGGTTTTCCCGGTCTGCCGGTCGCCGAGTATCAGCTCCCTTTGGCCTTTCCCGATCGGGATCAGCGCGTCAATCACTTTGATGCCGGTCTGGAGAGGCGAGTTGACGGGCGATCGATCCATAATAGCGGGAGCAGGGCGCTCTACCGGGAAGCGCGCCGAAAAGCTCACCGGGCCTTTCCCGTCCAGTGGCATACCCAGCGGGTTGACGACACGCCCCAACAGACCTTCACCTACGGGGATATCCAGCGTCCGGCCCGTTCTCCGGACAGACTCCCCCGCTTTCAGACCGGATTCGTTGCCCAGGAGCACAACCCCGGTTTCGGTTTCGTCGAGGTTGAACGCAATGCCATAATTGTTTCCGGGGAATTGTACCAGCTCCTGGTAGCCTACGCCCGGAAGGCCGCTTACCGTTGCCACCCCCGACCGGATGCTCTTTACAATACCGGTCTCTTCAAACCTGATCCCCGGTTTCATCGCTGCTCTTTTCGCGGAAAAAGAACGGTAGGTTTGTTTTACAAAATCCAGGAGATCGTCATTATTGTGCATAGCCATGAGTCTGTGCTAATCAATGTCGATCGTCGCAATTTCATGAAGATAGCCTGATATATGCCATTCCAGCCGGTGGTGATTGACCTGTATTTCCACGCCGCAGATCAGCTCAGGCCTGATTTCGAACGACAGCGTGACCGGGCCGGCGTCGAGCAGGCGGGTGAGCGCTTCGGAAGCAGCTTTTTGCTGCGCAGGGGCCAGGCCGAACGCCGTTCTGACCACGACAGCCTGCGGACCGGCAACAAGCATCTGCCTGTATTGCTGCTCCTGAAGCGCGCCGGGAGCCCCGAGATGCTTCAGGAATTCATCAAAGATATAGGCTTCCAGGTCGAGGGACGCCAGGTCTGTGAGCGCTTTCCGGGCAATGCTAAAGACTTCTTCGCGCGCCATCCGGGAGATCTGGTGCCGGATCAGCTCGCGGTCATCTCTGAAAGCCCTGACGAGCCTGTGTCTTTCTTCTTCCGTTTCTTTCCGGACTTCTGCCATCAGCAAAGCTTTTTCCGCGTCGGCTTCCTGCCGGGCAGCCGCCAGCAGCTCTTCGCGCCGGGCCTCAAGCTGCCGGTAGTTCTCCTCGTATGAAGCTTTGACCCGGAAGGCATCCTGCCTGACGGCATCCGCCGCTGCAAGCTCATCGGCGATTTTCTTCTTCCTACCGGCAATAGCTTCCGCGACGGGCCGGTAGAGAAACCGCCGGAGAAGCAAGGCCAGTATGATAAAGTTGACGACCTGGGCCGCAACAGTAAACCAGTCGATCAGCATATCCCGGTTTTTTAGTTTCCTGCAAAGTGATTCCAGAAAGGATTGGCAAAAATGAGTATCATAGAGATTACGAAACAGTAAATACCCGATGACTCGATCATAGCGAGCCCCACAAACAAAGTACGTGTTATGGTGGGCGATGCGTCGGGCTGCTGGGCTATCGCATTTAATGCAGAAGCCACGGCGCGTCCCTGCCCGAGCGACGGCGCTATGACGCCTATGGCGGTGGTGAGGCCGGCGATCAGGATCGAAGCTGTTGCGACAAGTGATAAGGTATCCATAGCAATTCAGTTAGGTATTAATTGTTTTTGGAAGCCGCGGCTATATAGACCGTGGCCAGGATTGTGAAAATATAGGCTTGTATCACGCCGGTCAGGAGGCCGAATAAGCTCATGATGACCGGGAAGAAAAACGGCGCCAGGCTCAGCAGGATACTGATGATGATCTCCCCGCTCATGATGTTGCCGAAAAGCCGGAATGACAGTGACAGCGTCCTGGTGAACTCGCCGATGATATTGAAGGGCGCCATAAGGGGATTCGGGCTGAAGTAGGTTTTCAGGTATGCCTTAAATCCCATGTCGTAGATGTTGTAAAAAGGTACTGCCAGGAAAACGCAGAAAGCCAGGGCGGCCGTAGTGGAAAGCGAGCCGGTAGGCGCCCGGTATCCGGGAAACACGGTCGCAACGTTGGCGCAAACTATAAAAAGAAAAAGCGTGCCCAGGAAAGGCAGGTACCTGGCCGGGTTTTGCAGCCCTGCCTCGCTGATCTGCTCATTCAGGGTGATGAATATCATCTCGAGCACTCCCTGCCTGCCGCTTACCGGTTTGTCGGGATGGATATTCCGGGTAATCAGCCAGGAAATCCCTGTCAGGAGCATCATAATCGCCCAGGTCGTTACCAGGGTGTTGTTGATCCTGAAGCTTCCGTAACTCCAATAGATGATCTGATCGGGCGTAATGTTCATCTGAAAGGGATTTTTGACGGAGACTCTGCGGGGCCCGGTTTCCCGGTAAACGATATGACGGCGAAACGGGCGGCTACAAAGCCGGCCGTACAGATCAGGATCCTTTGCCAGCTGCCGTCGGATATGTAGTAGAAAACAGCCATAACGACCGCCGTACGGATGATAAATGAACCTGAAAACAGGAAAAAGGGATTCCTCAGCCGGACTCCTTTTCTCACTGTATACCACAATCCGCCGAAGAACAGGATCCCGCTAAGGATGCCGGCGATAAAAACTCCCGATGATTCCAGCCATTCAGTCATTTTGATGCTTGTTTTCTTTATTGATATCCCTGTTTTCTTCATTCAGCCACTGATAGGCGATGACGCACCCGAGCATCAGCCCCCCTATCATGAAAGTCAGCGTCCACGAAAAATGCTGCGGGTAGGTCTTGTCCAGCCACCAGCCGAGAGCCGTTCCCAGCAAAAGCGGGAGGGCTACCGACCAGCCGACCATCCCCATGGTGCCTAGGCCCAGCCAGACGCTTCTTTTAGGGGTTTGCCTGGACTTCAGTTTTCGTTGCTCTATTTCCCTGATCCTGTCGGGAAAAGATTCTGGTTTTGCTGCCATCGCGATACGTCAGTGGCTTATTTTTGAGTTAGCTGCTCGAAGTTCCTGACAAAGCCGGTTTCCAGCTGCGACATCACCTGCCGTACTTTCTTTTCTTCCTCATCGAGGTTCCTGAACTGTTGGGTGATCTTCAGGTGAAGCTCACCCAGGTCGCTGCCTGCAACGGCATTCCTTACGGCGGCGTTCACCTGGTTCCCGGCTTTGGTGAGTATGCCCTGGTCTATCGCTACAAAATGCTCCTTCCCCGCCATATCCCGGTAAATGAGCAGGCCGGCGGTCAGCGCGACCACGCAGTCCAGCCGTCGGGGCAGGAAACCCAAAGCCCCCGAAACGGCAGGGACCTGCAGGCTCTGTATGTCTTCCGGCCCGAGGAATACTTCCTGGGGAAGGAAAATGCTCAATTGCATGGTGTTCTGGTCTGTCATCTTTTTATATCATCGAGAGTGCCTATCATATAAAAGGCATTTTCCGGGTAATTTCTGAATTCATTGCGCAATATCCTTTCGCATCCGTCGAGGGCGTCGGCAAGGGCTACGGTCTTACCCGGTGTGCCGCTGAATTGCTCGGTGGTAAAGAAAGGCTGTGTAAGGAAACGCTCCAGCTTTCTTGACTTGTTGACCAGGCTGAGGTCGTCCTGGGAGAGCTGCTCCATGCCGAGCATGGCGATGATATCTTTGAGCTCCTCATATTTGGCCAGCGTAGCGCGGATTTCTTTTGCAAGGTCGTAGTGCCTTCGCCCGATCACCCCGGGAGAAGCCATGCGCGAATTGGACTGCAGCAAATCGATCGCCGGGTACAGACCCTCGGAGGCCCGTTTGCGCGACAGGATAATGGAAGCCGATAAGTGAGAGAACGTATGCACAGCTGCCGGGTCGGTCATGTCGTCAGCCGGTACGTAGACCGCCTGGATAGAGGTGATGGCGCCCTTATCCGTATTGGCGATGCGCTCCTGGAGCTGCGATATCTCCGTCGCCATGGTGGGCTGATAGCCGAGGCGGGAAGGCATTTTCCCCATCAACCCCGATACCTCCATGCCTGCCTGTATAAAGCGGAAGATGTTATCGATGAGCAGCAGCACATCGCGTCTTTCCTCGTCCCTGAAGTACTCGGCGACCGTGAGCGCCGCATGGCCGATGCGGAACCGCGCCCCCGGCGGCTCGTTCATCTGCCCGAAGAACATGGCCATATCGGGAAGTACGCCTGCGTCTTTCATTTCGTGGTAGAGCTCGTACCCCTCCCGGCTTCTTTCACCGATGCCGCAAAACAGGCTTACCCCCTTATGTTTCCCGGCCATGTTGTGGATCATCTCCGTAAGCAGCACCGTCTTACCCACTCCCGCGCCGCCGAACAGCCCGGCTTTTCCTCCTTTTTCGAGAGGTACCAGCACATCGATCGCCTTGATCCCCGTTTGAAAAACCTCGGTATGCGTGGCAAGACGGCTGATTGGAGGCGAAGGCTGATGGATGCTGCGCGTGGGAGTACCCTCGGGAAGAAGGTATTCGTCCAGCGGGCTGCCGAATACATTGAACATATGGCCGAGGGTGGCCGGGCCGACCGGTATCCGTGCCGGGGAGCCGGTATCGAAAACTTCCATTCCCCGCGCCAGGCCGTCGGTCGGTACCAGGGCGATACCTCTCACCCTCTTTTCGTCGAGGTGTGCCATCACCTCGACGGGCACTTCACCATAGTCGCCTTCTGTTTTCAGCAGGGTGTTGATGGAAGGTAAAGATTCCGAAAATGTGATATCGAGCACGCTACCCCTGATAGCCGTTATTTTCCCGTAATTCTGGGATGTAAGCATAACTTCCGTATGGTCATCGCCCACCGTCAGCTCCGGAGAAAAACGGGCGGATTTGCCGCATGCGGCTTGTGATATTAACTGGTATATGTACAAAAAAAGCTAATTTTCCGGAAAATCATAGTTTTTCGAAACTGATTTTTGTCATAAATGGCTTTCAGCTATCTTCCGATAGCTATCGGGACAGCTATCAGTCTGCCGATAGCTGAAGGCTGACAGCTGATAGCTGATAACCTATTTTAAACCAATGAAAATACTTTCGGCTGCGCAGATAAGAGAGCTTGACGCCTACACCATCCGGACCGAACCCGTGCCGTCGGTCGATCTGATGGAGCGGGCCGCGAAGGCATTCGTGCAATGGCTCCTCTGCAAATTTGACGAAGCGCATGAATATGCCATCTTTTGCGGGAAAGGGAACAACGGAGGCGACGGCCTGGCCGTTGCCAGGATGCTTATCGGGCGGGGGAATTCGGTAAAGGTCTTTATCGTCGAGCACCGGGAGTCGGGCACGCCCGATTTCGAGGAAAACCTCCGGAGGCTGGAAGGACTGACGGAGCCTGTCTTTGTACGGTCTGCAGCCGGTTTTTCTTTACCCGCCACCGGGATAGTCATCGATGCCCTGCTGGGGACCGGGCTTATTAGCCCTGCCAGGGGACTGCTGGCTGACGTGATCCCGGCCATCAACGACTCCGGGCTGACGGTAGTCTCGGTCGATATAGCCAGCGGGCTTTTTACCGATAAGGCCAATGAGAGCGAAGATGTCATTGTGAAGCCCGACTATACCGTCTCTTTCCAGGTTCCCAAATTAGCCTTCTTCATACCTGACTGCTATCCCTATGTCGGGGAATGGCATATTGCTGACATCGGGCTCGACCGGGAATTCCTGGAAAAGCAGCCTTCGGACTACTTTCTCACTACTAGGGAAAATTTGCCACACCTCAAAAAAAAGCGAGGCAAATATTCCCATAAAGGTACTTATGGTCACGCACTTATGATTGCAGGCAGCTACGGGAAAATGGGAGCGGCCGTGCTTTCTTCCAGGGCGTGCCTGCGTTCGGGTGTCGGACTGCTGACCGCCTATGTCCCCGGCTGCGGCTACGAGATCATGCAGATCGCGGTTCCGGAAGCTATGGTGATGACAGACCCCGGCCGGCGCTTCCTCGTTTCGATGCCGGAAAGTCTCATCTATTCGGCAATAGGCGCCGGGCCCGGAATCGGGACCGAGCAGGGTACCCTGGAGGCTTTTAAAAACCTGCTGGAGCGTTTTCCCGGGCCGATGGTCCTGGATGCCGACGCCCTGAATTTGCTGGCGCTGCACCCTGAATTGCTGGAATTATTGCCTGAAAATGCCGTATTGACTCCCCATCCCAAGGAATTCCAGCGGCTTGCAGGAGCTTCCGGCGACGGCTTCGGGATGGTGGGCAAAGCCCGTGATTTCGCCCGGCAACACAAGGTCATTGTCTGCCTTAAAGGCGCTCATACTGCCGTAGTGCTGCCCGACGGGAAAGTTTATTTCAATTCCACCGGTAACCCGGGAATGGCTACCGGAGGAAGCGGGGACGTGCTCACAGGCATGATACTGGCTTTGCTGGCACAGGGGTATACGCCCGACGTTGCGGCGAGGCTCGCCGTTTACAGGCATGGTGAGGCGGGTGACCGGCAGGCGGCGGAAAGGACAGAAGAGGCGCTGATCGCATCAGATCTCATAGAGGGTTTACGCTGGTAACCCGGCCTCGTAAACTGGCATAATATTTTAGAAGATCTTATCATCAGAATATATGTGCCACTCTAATGTTTAACGATCATGTACGCTGACCTTAACTACTACCGCAAAACTGAGAAACGCAAAACCTTTACTTTTTCCACCACCCTCAAATTCGGGGTATTCCTTTTCCTTGCGGCATACCTGCTGGTTAAATTCGTGGAGCCCATACTTGCCAGCGGCACCTATTGAACAGGATTGCTATTTTGTACAAAAAAGCTGGCAATTTCACTCAAATGAGGTAGTATTGCGCTCGTAAGTCAGCACAGTCATGTACTACCTGGATGGGTTCAGCAAATTCGTTCACAGTCAGTATCTCGCATCCGGTGTCCGCCTGACATTGGCAACCCTAATACCGTGCCTGGTTTTCCGGCACTACGGCGTGCTGGAAACCATGATGCCGTTTGCGTTGGGAACGCTGTTTATCGGTGCCGTGGATAACCCCGGACCACTCAACCGGCGCAGGAATACACTGCTGTTCGCGATCTTTTTTACTTTCTTTTCCGGGCTTGTCACGATCTGGCTTCAGCCTTATACGGCCCTGACCTACCTTGCCATTATCGTTTTCGGGATTTTTTTTCCGATGATCGGCGTCTACGGCAACAGGGCCAACGCAGTGGGCACTATCAGCCTGCTGGTATTTATTTTCACACTGAATGAGAGCCCTGCCGAAGGTAAGGTATACCAGCATGTACTGGTTTTCATGGCAGGAGGCTTCTGGTATTTCCTGATCTTCCTGCTGTCTTCGGGGCTGCGCCCTTACCTGCCGGCCCAGCAGCTGATGGGCGAGAACCTGGTCCTGCTCGGTGAGCTGCTGTCGGTAAAGGCCAGGTTTTATATGCCCAACCCCAGGTTCGGCCGGTTGTACGATAAGATGGTGCCGCTGCAGGTAGCCCTGAAGGAGAACCACGAGGTTTTGAGAGAGATCGTTTTCAAAACGCGGCAGATGGTGAAAGACTCCAGCAATAAAAGCCGGACGCTCGTACTGATGTACCTGGACAGCCTGGACCTTTTCGAGCAGATACTGAACTCGCAGCAGGACTACCGGCATCTTGTCAAGGTGTTCGGGGATACGAAAATCCTCAGGATTTTCGGCATCTATATCAGCTGGCTGGCAGAAGAAGTACAGCATATAGGCGTTGCGGTACAGGCAGGGGCCGTATCTACCTCTAACCGGGACCTTGCAGAAGGCTTTCATAAATGCGAGCTTGCCTTCTACCGGTTTCGTTCGGCAAGGATGACCCAGGAAAACGTGGAGGACTTTATCATGCTGAAGCAGGTGCTGCTCAGCATAAGGGATATCACCGAAAGGGTAAAGAAGCTGCATCTTCTTACGAAATACGAGGCAGGAGGGACCGAGGAGCTGGGAAGCCTGGCCGGCGCCGACGGCATTGTGCCGAGAGAAGACCTGAATCCAAGGATACTGCTCGATAATTTTTCCCTGAAGTCGACCCATTTCAGGCATGCATTGAGGCTGACCCTGGCGCTGGTAACAGGTTTTACCATATCGCTTATCTGGAACATCGGTCACAGTCACTGGGTTTTGCTTACCATAGTGACCATCATGAAGCCGGCCTTCGGCATCACCAAGCAGAGAAACCTTTACAGGATCGCCGGGACGTTTCTGGGCGCTTCCGTAGGATTCCTCGCCATTTACCTCGTGAGCAGCAACACCGGGCTGTTCGTGCTGATGATGATCGCGATGATCATAGCCTACACCTTCCTGAAAACCAATTATTTTATTGCTTCGGCCGGGATCACCATTTATGTCATAATAGGTTTTTATTTCCTGAATTCCCAGATGATCGGGGAGGTGCTCGTCGACCGGATCATCGATACGGCGATAGGCTCGGCCATCGCTTATCTTTTCTCCATGTTCGTGCTGCCTTCCTGGGAGTCATCGAACCTCAATGTGACCGTGCAGGAGGCGCTGGAGTCGAACCAGCATTATTTTGAAACGGTGTCTTCGGTCTTCTCTACGAAAGAGATCGACCTTGCTCTCCTGAAGCATCACAGGAAGGAAGCGATCATCGCGCTGGCCAACGTTTCCGATACGTTCCAGAAAATGATGTCGGAACCCCGACGGCAGCGGGTAAAGCTGGAGGATTTCCACCAGTTTGTGGCTACCTCGCATATGCTGACCTCTTACATTGCTTCTCTGTCGACGTATGCCCAAAGCGGGGGAAGCCGTTTCGATATCGGCGGATTTGCTCCCAAGATAAAGGAGATAGACAGGAACCTGACTACCGCCATTTCGATCGTGCAAGGGAAACAGATAGAGCGGACGGAAGTGATCAAGCAGGCGCTTCCTCAGAACGAGCAGCTGATCCAGATGCTCTCCCTTGTAAAAAAGGAAATTCGCGAAACCGGCAGGGAAGAGGTCGCCGATCCCGTTCTGAACAGGGATTTTTCGGAGCTGAGAACCATTGACGGGCTGTTTGAGCTTATCAACACCCTTACGGTCGATATCGTTAAAATTCTCAGCAGGCTTTTTTAGGCAGCTTCTGACGGAAGCGGACGTACTGCAAATTCAGTATTTCATTTGGTTTTGGAACAAGGCATTTTTGCTGACCTGATTTTCTGTTTTTTACAATCCGGAGCCAGCAATGAAAAAAATACCTGCCTTGATCTTAGCCTGTTCTGTTTTGATGAACCATGCCGGGGCGCAGTGTCCCGCCGGCGATATTTCGCTCTGGCAACAGGCGCAGGTAGACAATTTTCCGGCGACGTGTTCGTCTGTCGACGGGAATGTGTATATATACGGGAATGTATCAAACCTGGCGGGGCTCAGCCATATTACCTCGATTTCGGGCAACCTCAGCATCTATCAGACTTCGATGACTACATTTTCCGGGCTTAGCCAGCTCGAGCATATCGGAGGCGATCTTTACATGTACCAGCTTCCTTCTACTTCCATTACCGCTTTGGGAAAGCCGGGCGGGCTCACAATAGGACGGGATCTTTACATCTATAACAACCAGTTCCTGGCCGGGATCGACGGATTAAGCACCATCAGCTCGGTCGGACGGGATGTTTACATCTATCAGAACAATGCGCTGACAGGCAGCAAGGGCCTGGAAGGGATTACTTCTATCGGACGGGACCTCAAAATTAACCGTAACCCGCTGTTACAGGACTTTAACGGCCTAAAGGAGGTAACCCAGATAGGCCGGGATATCGAAGTATACCAGAACCCCGCGCTATTGAGTATCGAGGGGCTGGCTAAGCTCGCCTCTTTAAGCGGGAGCCTCAACGTGTTCCAGAACCCGGGCCTCGCCTCATGTGCGGTCAGCGCTTTCTGCAGCGCCTTCGACGGCCCGCCCGGCCAGGTCAATATATTCGGCAATGCGGAAGGGTGCAACAGCGTCGGACAGGTGGAAAGCGCGTGTGATGCATTGCCGGTTACGCTTCTTTATTTCAGGGCCGTTCCCGAATCGTCGATGCTGCGCCTGAGCTGGGCCACGACGGCTGAAAGTAACTGCAGCCGGTTCGAGATACTCGGCAGCGACGACGGGGTCAATTGGGAGAAAGCAGGCAGCGTGACGGCCGTCGGGAAGAGCGTAACGCTGCAGAAGTATGAATTCAGCCAGTTTCCGTCAGGAGCTCCGTCGCTTTATTACCGGCTTAAAATTGTAGATCATGACAACAGCTTCTCTTATAGTAAAATAATAAGTATAGAAGGTTTCTCTGCATATAAGGCCATAGTATATCCTAATCCGGCAAAAGAGGTATTTTTCATCCGGGATGGCGGACGGGGGATACGGGAGGTCAGCATGCATGATGCAAACGGCCGTCTCATATTCCGGCAGACGGCCGGACCGGAGTACAGGCCCGGGGCGCCGGCCCCGGGCGTTTACAGGCTTTCGATCAGCTTTGGCGACGGATGGACGGAATACAGCCGGGTAGTTTTATCTCCTTAATCCGATATTTCCCAGATCCTGAAAGTATTCGGCGGGAGGTTAAGCGGTATCCCGCCGGGACTTTCCGAAAAACGGAAGCGGAAGTCCCAGGTCTGAGCGCCGAAGATCTCTTTTATTGTATAATGACGCCCGGTATCCAGTCCGAGCACCTCACGCCAGACCTGCTCCGGGATGCGGAGATGAGTGGAAAAGAGCCGGTTCTGGTCAAAATTGTAGGCCAGGATTATCTTCTGCCGGCCTGTATAGCGGAGAAACGAGAAAAGCCTGGAGCTGTCGTAGCCGGGACTTTGCCCGTGGAAATTTACATATTGAAGATCAAAAAAAGCCCCGGAATAAAAGGCCTCATTTTCAGTTGCGAGCCGGTTCAGGTCCGCATAGAATTTCCTCAGCGTCTTTTGCGGCCCCGAGAGTTTTGCGCCGTCGAACCTGCCTTTGTTTACCCATGCCTGAAGCTCGGTAATGCCCCAATAATCATAAATGGTCGTGCGGCCGTCGTCTCCCTGGTATCCTTCCGAATCTCTTGCGGCCACACCGACTTCCTGGCCGGAATAAATCATAAGCGGGCCGGTATGGAGCGTCGCGCTGAGCGCCATGGCCGGGAGCGCCCTGAAAGGATCACCCGCAAAATAGCGGGATGCGATGCGCTGCTCGTCGTGGTTCTCGAGAAAACGAAGCATGTGAGGTGCGATGTCTCCCGACTCTTCCTTCCACACCCGTGTAATATCGTCGGCATTTCCGTGTCCCTCGATCAGCCTCCGGAGCGTATCATACAGCCCGACCTTATCGTAAAGGTAGTCGAAGCCGCCCTCATGGATATACCTTCTGTATTCTCCCGGGTTGTATATTTCAGCTATGAAAATGATGGCGGGATTGACGCTTTTAACCTGCGGGATCACCCACGCCCAGAATTCTGCCGGAACCATCTCGGCCATGTCGCAGCGGAAGCCGTCGACCCCTTTTCCCGACCAGTAGAGCAGGATGTCTCTCATCTTCAGCCAGGTGTCGGGCAGCGGGTCAAAATGCGCCGTTCTTCCGTTCAGGTAGTCCACTCCGTAATTTAGCTTGGCCGTGTCGTACCAGTCGTAGACCGATGGGGTGGCGCTGAATACGTCATTGCCGGTAGCTTTTGCGGGAATTTCGGTGTAATCGTTTTGAGCCTTTACGGGTGAGGATATGCCGTCCGGGATCATGAAAGCTTCACCGGGCAGGTAATAATAGTTGTTCTGTGCCGCAAAGGGCGCATCCCGGTCGTCGTTCTTCCCGAAGTCGTCAATCCCCTCCGGCTTCTGATCGGATTTGTAGGACCTGGCAACGTGGTTAGGAATAAAATCGATGATGCTTTTCAGTCCGTTCTCCCGTGTACGGTGGATCAGCGCTTCGAATTCGCTGATCCGCATGGTGACATTCTCAGCCAGGTCCGGGTCGACGTCATAATAGTCCTTAATGGCATAGGGCGAGCCTGCAATGCCTTTTACGATCATCGGGTGGTCTCTGGCTATTCCGAAAAGGGAGTAGTCGGTAAGGGTGGCGTGCTCCAGGACGCCGGTATACCAGACGTGCGTGACGCCAAACTCTTTCAGGGCGCTTAAGGCTTTATCGGTGATGTCGTTGAACTTCCCGCACCCGTTTTCTTTGATGCTTCCGAAAAATTTATTCCTGGTTTTGGTATTGCCGAAATGACGAACGAGGAGCTGGTAAACAATGAGCTTATTATTCTGGGTCGTCGCGGGCATGGCATTTTCAGATTTAGTAGCAAGCGACAGCTAAAATACGCAAAATCTCGTCTTCCGAAGGTTATTAGCCGGGATTTAAAGCCGGTATTCTCAAAATTACGGAAGAGGGCGAGATGATGTCGCCGCTCTTCCCGGAATTGAGATTTGCTGTTAAAGAAGCATTTGAACAGGTGGATCCGGCGCTGCGGAAATCCTATTTAAATGCTGAAATTCTTGGTACCAGGAGCGCAATGAGCAACCCCATGACGGAGATGATGCCGAAGGAGAAACGGAGATCGGTAAGCTCGGCTACGAACCCGATCAGCGGCGGGCCCAGCAAGAATCCGAGGTAGCTGATTCCCGAAACACCCGCCAGGGCGATCGACGGGGCCATGCCCGGTATTTTTCCGGCTGTGCTGTATACCATGGGCACTACGGAAGAAACTCCGAAGCCTACGATGATAAAGCCCAACGTTGCGGTAAGCAGCTGGGGGAAGAAAATAGCCGTGCTGAGACCTGTAAAAATGAGCAGGCCGTTTAGCTGAAGCATTCGCTGTTTCCCGAAGCGTACCTGCAGCTTGTCGCCGGTAAAACGCCCCAATGCCATCATGATCATGAAAGAAGCATATCCCAAAGGGATCAGGCTGCCTTCGGCCTTAACAATTTTCTGAAAGTATACGCCGCTCCAGTCAAACATGGTGCCTTCGCTTGCCATGCAGCAGAATCCTATGATGCCCAGCTGCAGGATTACTTTCGGAGGTTTCCGGAAGCGGGACGTTTTTTCGGTTGATTCCTGCGACGGAGAAGTGGTTGCGCTCTCGGTAAGAAACCTGTTGGCAAAGAAAGTAGAGATAATGCCTGCAATCGCGATGATCCAGAAGTGCTGATAGGGCGTCAGCTTAAGGCTGATCATGAGCAGGCCGATAAGCGCGCCGCTGAACCCGGCTGTCGACCACACGCCATGAAAAGATGCTAGAATCGGTCTTCCATACATTTTTTCGACGCTTACCGCCTGGGTATTGACCGAAATGTTGCAGAGATTGCCGGAAATCCCCATGGCAAACAATGCAAGTCCTAATTGCCAGCCTTCCTTCGCTAGTCCGAGGTTGGTCAGGCTGAAGGCATAAAAAACAAAAGCGATTCCCAGGGTGATCTTGCTGCCGTACCTGGCTACAATCCTGCCTGAAAAAGGGAGCGTAAGCATCTGTCCGGCCGGCAGAGCCAACAGCAGCGTACCCAGTAACGCTTCGCTTAACCTGAGGGAAGCCTTGATATCGGGGATCCTGCTGGCCCAGGTGGCAAATGAAAGCCCGAGACAGAAAAAATAAACGGCTACAGCAATTCTCTGGTGACTTTTATTAAAAACGGGAGGAGTGGTCCTGTGTAAATGAAATCTTTCTTTTGTTATATGTGTCTTCGGTATCCTTAATACCTTTTCAAGGCTGATATTCATAGCAATTATGTGTAATTCGATGCAAAATTAATGTATTGATATCGAATTACACAACTATTGCCAGGAAGTTCGAATATTTGAAAAGTTAAATATTTGAAAAGTGCAGGATTTCCCCGGGACAGTAGCATAAGCTCCTCATAATTATATTATCCGCATATGAGGACTCTTCAACCATATGAAAGTTTAGAATGCTTTTCGTAGCCAGCCGCTATAGTTATCCGGGTCAGTACAGCTGGCCGAAGGTACCTTTCAGGTAGCCGTCGTACGGCTCCTTTTTGTAATGATCGCCGCCGATGTAGGTCACGATCTGGTAGAATTCTCCGGGCTTGATATAGCCGGGCACAGGCTGGATGACCCTAAAGCTTTCGTCGATGAAGACCGTCGTAGGGAAGCTGGGCTTGTTATTGCTCAGCACCATGGCCCACGAATGGATACCTCCTTTTCCCTGGGCCATGAAATGATAGCTCCTGTTTCCAAGCTTAATGCTCTGGCGCTGCTCGGCGTTGAATTTGACAGGATAATAATTTTTGTTGATATACTCGGCAATTTCCGCTTTAGCATAAGTTTCCCGGTCCATTACCTTACACCACCCGCACCAGTCGGTATAGAGGTCGACAAGTATTTTACGCGGCTCTTTTTGGTTGAGCGCATAGGCTTCTTCGGGCGTAAGCCAGTTTACTTTAGCTTTTTTGTCGGCGGGAGCCGGTACAGGAAGCTCAAAAGAAGATAACCCGGTTATAAATATGATCGCTAGGAAAGCTGCACCAGCCAGTCTGAACATTCGTTTTGCCTGTTAATTAAGTCGTCGATACAATAACGCTTTATTTCGCCAGCCCGGATATATCCGGGCTCATGTTAAATAACATCTTTTTACCGGTAAAAATTACATGGGGTGAAAAAAAGTTAAGCGCGGGCAGAAGCGAGCTGCGTCATTCTTTTACGATCCTGAAACTCTGTTTCTTCCCGCCGGTTTCGATGTTCATGATATAGATGCCGCCCGGGAAACGGGTCATATCGAGCTGCTCTATCCTTGCGGTGCCCTGCCGGGTTAATATCGGTACGCTTTTGAGATTGAGCGCCGATCGTGGGTAACCGTTTAGAATCGATGCCGGAAGCGCTTTGACCTGGTTTTCGCCCCGCGCATAGTAGCTGATCTTTACCGAAAAGAGATTGCCTTCCTGAAACGAGCCGGTAACCGTTACCGGGATCCTTACTTTTTGCCCGACACAATAGTGATCTCCGGGAGACTCGTTAAGCGAGATCGACGGGCTTTGGGCCGGCGAAGCCTGAGCAAAAAAGCAGCTCAGGCAAATCATAAAGAATGCGGTACGCATAGTAAGCGATTTCACAGAAGAGATTTGAAACTGGTATCGCCTGCATTTTACAAAAATCTTTTCCGGAAAAAAATGACGCTCACCGGCCCGTCACTATTTTTTTTATAAACCGCCCTTTCCCTGATTCAAATTGCAGGAAGTAAAGTCCTTGTACCCAGCTCCGGGACGGGATTTTCATCACCCTGGTATCGTCTTGAAATTCAAAGCGGTCGATCGTACGCCCCAGGGCGTCGTATACCGAAAGAATGCCGCCTGCAGGCCTGTTGAGCTCGATGGTGAGCTCGCTGCCCGGCTTCAGCGGATTGGGATAAACCAGGACGCCCGGCAAGCTTTCTGCCCCGGTACCGGCGATCACGGGAAGGCTGATGTCGGCGAGCCCATAGCCAGCCGATTCCGAAGTGCTGCTTTCGGCCTTTATACGGTATGACAGGACGCCTCCGCTATTGCCGGGCGTATCCGTGAAAGCCGTGGTGGCAGCGCCCGGCCTGCCGATCGTGGTCCACCTGCTTTCAGATTCCTTCTTCCGCTGCAGCACATACGATTCGGCGCCTGCGACGGCATCCCATTTGAGGTCGACCGAAACAAGGTCGGTGGCAGCGGACAGCGCCGGCGTACCGAGCGCGCTCCCGATAGGCACATGGTAGAAGGTAAAGGCCCGCATCCCTTTCCCGTTGGTGATAAAAGGGCCTGTAAAGGGATAATAGCTTCCGCCCTCCTGCAGGTAAGGAGGCAGGTAATTCAGGAAACCTGCATTTTGAGGCGCATTCAGCGTCAGGGTAACCCGGTTTTCTTCGGCTTTTCCCGAGCCCACCGCCCCCGCGAAGTCATCGAGGTAGAAAAAGTCTTTGATATCCAGCGTTACCGAGCCGTTCGGCTGATACGGGCCCGGGTATACCAGCTCCTGGTGCTCGTCGAACACAAGTACCAGCTCCTTTTTTTCGCTGTTTTTATAGAAGACTTTCCTGATATTGGGAGAGTCTATCTGAAGCGTATCTTCCAGGTTATAGAAGTCCCTGCAGATCAGCCTTGAAACCTCGAACCCGCTTTGGACATTGCCTTCACGCCCGTAGTGAAGCCCGTCGAATGCTTTTGTGCCGACGGTAGCGAGCGAGCGGATATCCGGGTAGATATCAGGCAGCCTGCGTTGATAGTCCCGCAATATGGTACCGGCGAAGGAGGGATAATAGATGATGTCGATCTGGAACACATACATTCTTTTCAGGGCCGGGATGTCGGTTTTCAGGTGATGATACAGCTTGTCGAAATTTTCTTCCCAGTTCCAGCCTTCATTGTAAGCTTCGGTTTCTCCCTGGCGGTAAATAAATGCCTTGCAAACGGAGGCGACGCCTGATTTCTGAAGGCGGTACAGCATTCTGCCGTAGCCGGTTGTCAGATCGGCCGGGTTATTTTCGGTCCGTATGGCATGAGAGAATGCAGACGACCAGTGAAAGCCTCCGTTAATGAGGCAGTTCGGAACGCCGCTTTGCTCCGCAAGCCGTTTTTGAATCTCCAGCCCCATCGCGCCTACGTTGGTTTTGTCCGAGCGGTTGGAAATCGTCCATAAAGTATCGGCCGGATCGTAAGGCTCGATATTGAGCGTGCCGGTAATCACCCCGAACGTCCTGCAGAAATCGTTCGTTTCGGTTTCAGAAAAGAATCCCGTCGAATTGGATTGTCCCATGATGACGAATGCATCGCCGCTGACTATCTTTTCCCGCTTTACGATCAGCACGGAATCGGAAGCTTTGCAGGCGTATACGCTAAAATTGTAGTTGGCGAGCTCGGCTTTGATCGTGGCGCTGCCTGCAGAAAACGATCCGCGGTTCCCGGTATAGGTAATCGGGGCTTTGATATACCGGATGCGGGTATCGTTGCGGGTTACGACGACAGACATATAGCTGTAGCCCGCGGCTTCTATGGTACCCGAGACAGGTATTTCGGCTTCGTTCTTTTCGTTCCGTGGGTAAAGCTGGTAATCCTGGGGAAGCTGGTTGAAAAATACAAAGCTGAATTGCTGGCCAAAGACCGGGCTGCCGTTTGGAATGAAGAAGCAGAAAATAACCAGGCAGCGGAGAAGACGACGGGCGGCTTGCATACGGGAAGGAAACGAAATAGTTATTTGAAGGCAAAAAAAACCGTTCTATCTGTGTCTTTGCGGTTGTTTTCACAGCAAAAACACGAACAGAACGGTTTTTTAGAATTTCTTTTACTTTATATAGCCGCAGCTTCAAGCGTAATTTTGAAGTTGATCTGCTTGCTGATCAGATCATCGGGCTTGCCGGCGTATGAAACGTTCCAATCTTCACGCTCGATGTTGAAATCGGCAGTGCCTTTGAAAGACGTGTCGGTAGCTTCGGCAACATTGGCGTTGAAAGTGATATTTTTGGTAATGCCGCGAATAGTGAGGTTGGCAGATACCACGATCGTACCGGCGTCGGCGCCGTCTTTTACGTCTGTTATTTCCAGAGTAGCTTCAGGGTGATTGGCTACGTCGAAGAAGTCCTCGCTTTTCAGGTGGCCTTCCAGCTTGCCTTTGAATTCCCCTTCGAGATCCTTGTCGTTGATGGTATTAAGGTCAATTACAATTTTGCCGCCGGTCAGCTTACCATCTTTTACAGTGAGGGTGCCTTCTTTGATCTGCACATCCCCCTTATGCTCGCCGCTTACCTTTTTTCCATGCCATTCAACGCTGGAAGCGGCAGTATTTACGGCTAGCTCCGTTCCGTCGGCCGAAGTAGCTTCCGCGGCCTCAGTGGTCTCAGCTTTTTCACCTTCCGGGTTGCTGACGCATGATGCAAATAAAAATGCGCTCATTCCGGCTAATAACAATACTCTTTTCATAGAATGTTAAATTAATTGTAGTTACATATAATGTCTGACAACACAATAATAGAAAATAGCGTTCAATGTTTGCTTATAAAACTTAAAATTTCCTTAGAGAAAGTTGTGAATCGTACCTCTTACCGGATGCAGCGAAAGATTTTAAGGCCTAAAGCCATCGTTGTATCAGGCTACAGGAACGGTCACTGAGATGGTAGTACCCTTGTCCGGCGCTGATTCGATCTGTACTTTACCCCCGATCGATTCGATCCGGTTGCTGATGTTGTGGAATCCCATCCCGTTCCGGGCACTGGTATTTTCCATTCCTTTCCCGTCGTCCGATAGGGTCATGGCGAATGTATTTTCCTCGATGGAGATACGGATTCGGACATTTCGCGCCTGCGCATGCCTGAGGGCATTGTTGATAGCCTCTAGGGCTACGTTGTAGAGCTGGTGCTCCTCGTTCTTTGAAAGGCGCTTGTACATGTTATGCGCTTCGAAGTCAAACCTGATATCGCCCAGCTCGTTCAGCTTCCGGACGAGCTCGGTGAAAGCGGCCGGGAGCCCTTCCCGCTCAAGCTCCGGCGGCAGCATGTTGTGCGAGATCAGGCGCACGTCCTTATAGGCATCATTGGCCATTTCGAGGAGCTTTTGATGAAGCGACCGGTTAAATCCGTCCCAGTTCTCGGTGTCCATGCTTTCCAGGCTCCACCTGAGCGCGGCAAGCTTGGTGTTCAGGTTGTCGTGCAGCTCGGAGGCCACCCGGCGCCGCTCGATCTTTTGCCCGCGGTCGAGGGCCATTTCGATTTCCCTGTTTTTATTGACCAGCTGTTCATTGTATTTCCTGAGTCTTTTGTTGGCCCATAAAATGTAAACCAGGATACAGATCGCGGCGAGCCCCGCCAGCAGGAGCGCATTCTTCGTCCTGACAAGCTGCCTGTTTTCCAGCTGCTGTATTTCGAGCTCCTTCGCAGACTTCATCTTGTCCAGCTCATAGTTCATGTTGGAAGCCATGATCCGCTGGCGGGACTCGTCATTGAGAAGGCTGTCGGAAGCCGCTTTATACCTTACATAATAATCGTAGGCCAGTGAATAGCTGCCGAGGTTTTTATAGGCTTCGCTGAGCTGCCTGAGGTAGTTGCTTCTCTCGTTCAGCATTTCGCTCGCTTCCTCAATACGGTTCAGCCCCCTGCCGGCGCTTTGGATGGCGTCGCGGTATCTCTTCTGCTGAAGGTAAAGGTTCCCATAGTTGATCTGCGTGAAATGGTAGAGCGCGTCGCCCGGATTATGGGCCTTGAACACGCTGTCGGAGCGCTGGTTAAAGGTCCATGCCCTGGTGTAGTCGCCCAGCTTGAAATAGACATCGCTGATCCGGGCATAGGCGGAAGTGAGAAACTGGGCAGAGCCGGTGCTTTCGTAGATTTTCGCTGCTTCCGTATATGAAGCCAGCGCTTTCTCCGGCTCGTTTTGCTTCTTGAATACATCCCCTTTCTGGTTATACAGGAAAGCCAGTATTCTTATGTCGTTGTTTTTCCGGGCTATCTGTTCCGCTTTGTCGAAACATTCAAGCGCTTCCTTATACATTTCGACCTGGGTATAGGTGACCCCGAGATTGGGAAGCGTTGCTCTCAGCGCCTTTTCGTCGCCCAGCGACTCCAGCATCCTGCGGGCTTTCAGGTAAAGCTCTATGGCCTGCGCATATTTCCCTTCCCAGCCGAGCATCCCGGCTTTTTCCTGGTAAACCATTGCTTCCCAATGTTTTGCGCTTCCTTTCCTGAAGATGTCCAGGGCGAGATTAAACAGGGAATCGACGGGTTCCGGACGGTCCATTTCAGTCATGGAAACCAGCTGGGCCCTCCTGAAAAAAGAAATACCCCTGGTGAGCTCGTCGCCTGCTTCGCGGGCCTTGCGGTCGACGGTATCCAGGTGGGCATAAGCGTCGTCAACCTTGTCGAGGACATCCATTTCTATCCTGACGAACTGGAACCGCGCATTTGCTTCTCCCTTGAGGAAGCCCTGCTTTTTGGCAAGGCCGATTGCCTGAAGGCAATAAATTTTTGCAAGCGAATCTTCGCCGCTTATCCAGTAGGCATGGCTCAGCGCATTGAGCGTATTGACCCTGGCGGTGTCGGAAGCAGCCTGGCTTTTCAATGCCCTGAAAAGAGAATCGCCGGGCTGCGCGCCTGCGAGAGTGGGAAGTATGGTCAGGATCAGCAGGAGGTTTCTCATCAGCACGTATAAAACTTGTTCTGTGTGGATGCACTAAAATTAAAGCATTTACCCGTTAATTGCAGAGGAACAATGTAAAATACAGGTTTTCCTATAGACGTTCCCTGTTTCCTAACAATTGTTAATGCGACCGGGATAGCGCCTCCTTGTTTCGTAGCTTTATCGGCTGTTAGGCAAGACGTTATAATGAAATTTTATCCATATCTTATTCTGTCGTTTTTATTTCCCGGGTTTTTACTTGCTCAGAGTGGAGGCGTGAAGGGGACCATACTGGATGAAAACGGCGGTGAAGTGCCATTCGGCAATGTAGCAGTTTTCAGGCTCCCGGATTCATCCCATGTCACCGGCGTGCCGGCAGACGGTAACGGGGCTTTCTTTGTCCCGCTGGAAAACGGCAGCTATTTTGTGAAAATTACGGTAGTTTCTTTCCGGGAGCGGGCCGTTTACGGTATCCGGGTCAATAATTCCATCGCTGATCTGGGCAGGATCAGGCTTTTGCCCGACGTGACGACGCTGGAAGAAGTGGTTGTCCAGGGAGAACGCAGCCAGATGCAGCTTGATCTGGACAAACGGGTCTTCAACGTAGGAAGCGACCTGGCGAGCATCGGCGGATCGGCGGTCGATATTCTCAATAATGTCCCGTCGGTGTCGGTCGATCCCGAGGGTGTGGTGAGCCTCAGGGGAAGCGAGAATGTCAGGATCCTGATCGACGGACGACCTTCGGGGCTTACCGGCATCGGGAGCCCGGATGCGTTGCGGCTGCTGCAGGGCAATATGATCGACAGGATCGAGGTGATCACCAACCCGTCGTCGCGGTATGACGCCGAAGGCGAGGTAGGTATCATCAATATCGTACTGAAAAAGAATGTCAACCAGGGGCTGAACGGCGCTTTTTCGCTCAACCTGGGATACCCGCTGAATTACGGCGGGAGCTTCGACCTGAACTACCGCAAGGATCGCTTCAATTTTTTCGGGACATACGGCTACAACCTGCGCACCACAAAAGGAGGCGGCAGCTCCTACCAGAAGTTTATGACGCCCGATTCGCTCTTTTCCTACCGGGAAAACAACTCACGCCAACGCCAGAGCGGATCGCATCTCCTGCGCGGCGGAATGGAATATTACCTGAACGACAATGAATTCCTGGGCGCGGCAGTACTGTACCGCACCGGAAGAGGAAAGAACAAAAGCCGGTATGAGTTCAATGATTATGACGAAAACGATGTCCTGTTCAGGAGCAGCGTAAGGTCGGAGATAGAATCTGAACCTGAGACCAATATCGAAGCTTCCGTCTCGTATAAAAAGGAATTTGAGAAGAAAGGGCATACCCTGACCGCCGACGTGAAGCTCATCGACAGCCGGGAGCTGGAGCTGGCCGACTTTTTGCAGACCAGCACAGCTGCGCCCGATTTGCTTCAGAAATCTTCCAATACGGAGGACGAGCGGAATTTTCTCGTACAGGTAGATTACGTCCATCCTTTCGGGAACAAAGGAAAATGGGAAGCCGGTATCAAGAGCAATTCAAGAAAGATCGTCAATGATTTTACCGTACAGGAGCTTGGGGAGTCCGGAAGCTGGAGCGTTCTGCCGCAATATGACAACAACCTGGTCTATGATGAGCGGATCCACGCGGCCTATCTTATGGCGGGTGAGCATTTCGGTAAATTTTCTTTACAGGGCGGGCTCAGGGGCGAGTTTTCGGATATTGCCACCTCGCTGCCCGAGACCGGAGAGAGCAATCACAGGACCTACTTCAATATCTTCCCGAGCATCCACCTTTCCTACGAACTGCCCGACGACAAGGCCGTGCAGCTGAGCTACAGCCGGCGTTTGAGCAGGCCCTGGTTCAGAGATCTGCTTCCTTTTTCAGGTTACAGCAACAACCGTTCGCTCAGGGTAGGAAATCCCGACCTCAATCCTGAATATACCAACTCGATGGAAGCGGGCTATCTTGCCAACTGGGACAATGCCTCGCTGTTGGGAAGCGTATACTACCGGTACCGGACGGGGGTTATCCAGCGGATTACGCTGGTTGATTCAGTGGGCTTCAACCGGGTATTCCCGGTCAATCTTTCCACTCAGAATGCCTACGGCCTGGAGTTCAACGGCTCGCTCACGGTCAGCGGCTGGTGGAAAATGAACGGCAACTTCAATTTTTTCAGGGCAATTACCGAAGGAGCCCACGAAGGCAGGAGCTACGGGAGCGATACCTACTCCTGGATGGGCAGGTTTACATCAAAAATGACGCTCCTCAGGAAATGGGATTTCCAGGCCGGCATCAACTACCGGGGCGCCCAGGTCACGCTGCAGGGAAAGCAATTGCCCTCCTATAACATCGACCTGGGCCTGGCCAGAGACGTTTTCAAAGGAAAAGGTACCGTTATTTTCAGTGTTCAGGATCTGTTCCAGACACGGAGATGGCGTACTATTGTCGACCAGCCCGAATTTTATTCCAATTCCGACTTCCTGTGGCGCGGGAGACAATTCCTGCTTACTTTCAACTATCGCCTCAACAGGAAGAAAACCAGCAAGGATTCGCTCCAGGAAATGGGAGAGAGCAGGGACGAAGGTTAAGCCGCCGGTTTACTGTTTCTTTTCCCCCGAAGCTACGATGTGAATTTCGTTCTGGGCAGGAGGCGCTGCCACATTATGCTCATTCAGCGTCTCCCGTATAGATTCCTGGTTGTCGTAGAAGGCTCCTGAATAATCGTTTTTGGATGCCCAGGAATAGACAATAAGATTGACGGAGCTGGGAGTCAGTTCACTGACCAGCACCTGCGGCGCAGGCGTATTCAGCACCCTTTTGTCTTTTTTCAGCACTTCCAGGATGAGACCCCTTACCTTTTTGATGTCTTCCCTGCTGGATACCGACAGCTTATATTCTATTCTGCGCGATTCGATATCCGAATAATTGGTGATGATCGAATTGGCCAGCACGCCGTTTGGCGAGAAGACGGCGATGCCGTCTGCCGTCCTGAGGGTCGTATATAAAATATCTATTTTTTCTACCGCTCCCGCCGCACCCGAATTGCTCTGGATGCTGTCGCCCACCCTGAACGGTCTGAACAGCAGGATCAGCACGCCCCCTGCCAGATTGGACAGGCTCCCCTGCAATGAAAGTCCTATCGCCAGGCTGGCGGCGCTCAGCACTGCCAGGAACGAGGTCGTCTTGAATCCCATGGTGCTTGCCACAGAGATGATAAGCATCGCGTAAAGGATAAACTTGAGAAGGCTCAGGATGAACTCTCTCAGGGAAGGATCGACTTCCCTTCTTTCGAAGCGGTTATGGATTATTTTTGCGACCAGCCGGATGATGTATACCCCGGCAAAAAGAATAATGAGCCCCAGCGCTATGGAAGGAACCCTGTCTAATATCGAGTCGAGTATCTTTTCTAAACCGTTTTCAACCTGTTTCATAACGAATTGAGATAAGTTTTGTAGTCCAAAAATAGCTAAAGGGCCCGGGCCGGCAACAGAGCGGGAATGATTTTATATTTTTACATTGCAGCAGACATCGTGTTGAAAGCTTAAAATAGTCACATTCATGTTTATACAGGAGATACTGGATATCGTCCCTAAAAAAAGGGGGTTTCATCTGATTACGGGCCAGGTTACGGACGCGTTGCACGGCATCGGTACCTGGAAAGCCGGGATGTGCCAGGTGTTCATACAGCACACTTCCGCTTCATTGACGCTCAACGAAAATGCGGACCCGACGGTCAGGATGGATTTTGAAACTTATTTCAATAAATCAGTTCCCGAAAATGACCCCGATTACCGGCATGACTACGAAGGTGCAGACGACATGCCCGCTCATATCAAATCGTCGCTGCTGGGTGCATCGGTGCTGATCCCGATCCGTAACGGCCGTCTTGCGCTGGGCACCTGGCAGGGCATCTATCTTTGCGAGCACCGCGACAGGGGAGGCAGCCGAAGGGTGGTTGTTACCGCATGGGGAGCATAAAGACAGGGCAGGTATCTGAATGTAATGATGCTATGAGAATACTGTTAATAGAGGATGACCAGCGGGTAGCCGAGCTGATCAGGAGAGGACTGGAAGAATATGGGTTTGCGCCCACGCTCGCTTATGACGGCCTGCTCGGGAAAAAGCTGGCCCTGCAGAATACCTACGACCTGATTATTACCGATATCATACTGCCCAAAATGGACGGCCTGGACCTGTGCAAGCACATCAGGCAGGTTAAGCCCGATATACCTATCATCATGCTTACCGCCCTGGGCACGACCGACGACAAGGTGGAGGGGTTCGATGCCGGTGCGGACGACTACCTGGTGAAGCCGTTTGAAATGCGTGAATTGCTGGTCCGGATCAGGGCTTTACTGAAACGCAATCAGAAGCCGGCCGGTGGCAGCACCGGTTTTGTATTGAAGTATGCCGATCTTGAAATGAACCTGAATACCAAGATCGCTAAAAGAAGCGGCCGGGAAATCAACCTCACACCCAAGGAATTCAAGCTCCTGGAGTATATGCTGCAAAACCCGGAGCGCGTACTGTCAAGGGTAGAGATAGCGGAAAAGGTCTGGGACACTCATTTCGACACGGGAACCAACTTTATAGACGTGTATATCAACTATCTCCGGAAAAAGATAGACAGGGATTTCGAGAAAAAGCTCATTCACACAAAATCGGGAATGGGGTTTATCCTTAAAAGCGAATGAAATAGGCATTAGGTTTTAGGTATTAGGTTTTGGGTTTTGGCAGGCTAATACCTAAAACCTAATACCTAAAACCTAACACCTAAAGCCTAACACCTCAAACCTCCATACACATGAAAATAAGGGCACAGATCACCTTCCTGTTTACGGTCGTTACAGCGCTTATCCTGCTGGTATTTGCGTCTGTCATTTACTATACGGCGAATGAAAGCCGGGAGCGGGAATTTTACTCGCTGCTGAAAAAGGAAGCGGTCACCAAAGCCAATCTTTTCTTCGACGCCAACGTCGACAAGAAGCATTTGCAGGAAATTTACAAGAATAACCGGAAGATCCTTGACGAAGTCGAGATCGCCATTTACGATACGGGCTTCCACCTGCTCTACCACGACGCGGAGGACATTGACTATGTGAAGGAAAGCAGCGAAATGATCGGGGAAATTCTCAAGCGGGGGGAGATCTCTTTTTACCAGGAAGATTGGCAGGTCGTAGGCATCCGGTACGAATTTAACGGCAAAAGCTACATTGTAACCGCTACGGCTTACGACCACTACGGTTTTACAAAGCTGAACCGGCTTCTGAAAGACTGTATCCTGGTATTCATTATTTCTATCCTGTTTATTTACCTGGCCGGGCGCTTTTTTTCCGGGAAGGTGCTCGATCCGGTCATAGAAATGACTGAAAGAGCGAAGGTTATTTCGGCGACCAGCCTCGACCTTCGTATAAAAAGCAACGGCAGCCGGGATGAGCTTTCGGAGCTGGCCAATACTTTTAACGAAATGCTGGGAAGGCTGGAAAACTCTTTTGAATCCCAGAAGCATTTTGTTTCGAATATCTCGCACGAGATCAGGACACCTCTGGCCGCTATTATTACCGAGCTGGAGCTGTCTTCGGACAGGGAGCGTACAAGGGAAGAGTATAAGGCGGCGATCAGGGACGCGCTTCTGGATGCACGGAAGCTCGCCCACCTGTCAAACAGCCTGCTGGATATGGCCAAGGCAAGCTACGACCCGGCCGAAATAGCTTTTAAGGAGGTAAGGATAGACGAGATCCTGCTGGATGCCAGGTACCAGCTTCAAAAGGCTAACCCTTCGTATCGCATCGACATCCATTTTGAAAACGATTTTGACAGCGACAACCAGATTTCGGTAAACGGCAACGAATACCTGCTTAAAGTGGCTTTCACAAACTTATTTGAAAACGGGTGCAAGTTTTCCGGGAACAGGCAAAGCCTTGTAACCGTCGCTTTCGGTCAGGAGGGCATTATCCTTAAGTTTTCGGATGAAGGCATCGGAATTCCCGAAGATGACCTGGAAAGCGTTTTTACCCCGTTTTATCGCGGGAAAAACAAGAATTTCGCTTACGGCAACGGGATCGGGCTTTCTCTGACCCGTAAAATCATAGACCTTCACAAAGGCAGTCTTTCCGTCGAATCCGAAGAACACCGGGGCACAACCTTTACGGTGGTGCTCGGCCACATCTGACCGCCCTGATCCGGGGATTGCCGTTTCCTGATCCGGGATAAATCTGCTCTAATAGGATTCTAATTTTTTTCTGTAGCGCTTCTAACAGCCCTCTGACGGTGATGTCATGACATTTGTGCCGTGCATTTATCACATTATTCAATATCCTAATGAAATGTTAGTGCGTGTCAGACCTCATCTTTTAACCGGGCTTCTGCTGTACTTCGCATCGGCCGGTGCGGCCGGCGCCCAAAGCGGCCATTCGCTCCGGATGGCACTGAGGGAGGCCAGGGAAAACAACCTGGCGCTGAAGGCGGAAAAGTTAAGCATCGACATAGCAGAGACCGACGTAGTGACAGCCGGCTTACGGCCTAACCCGGTTTTGAACAACCAGGCATTGCAGCTGGTGAGCCCTTCTCATTTCCCGGAGAGGACAGGATGGCTGAACGGTCACAACGTGCAGAACTGGTGGCAGCTGACAAAAACCTTCCAGGTAGCGGGGCAGCGGGCCAACAAGCTGGATTTTGCAGGCAGGAATGCGGTGGTAGCGGAGAAAAGCTACCGGGAAGCTGAAAGGAACCTGTTCCGGGATGTGGCCGGCAAGTGGCTGGAAGCATGGATAGCCCTCAAGCAGCTCGACATGCTGGGCATCGCCAAAAGCAATATCGATAGCCTTACCTATATCAACCAGCTGCGGTTCCGGAACCAGGTTATTACGCAGACCGATCTTTTCCGTACCCAGGTGCTGGCACGACAGTATGACGTCAGGTATAAGGCTGCCTTGCAGGAGATCGCCAACCGGGAGCGGGAGCTGCGGCAGCTGCTCGGGCGCAGGGAGAACATCGCGATCGATACTGCCGATTCTTTCCTGCCTGCTTTTCCGGCCGGCAGGGACAGCCTGCTGTCGCAGTCATTGGCCATAAGAAGCGACGTTGCGGCGGCGAAGTCCGCAATCGAGGCGGCCGGCAGTAATATCAGGCTTCAGAAATCGCTCGCCTACCCGCAGCCGGAGCTGGGTATTATCTGGAACCCCCAGAACACCGTCCCCTATGTAGGAGTTTACGGCACCATAGATCTTCCTTTTTTCAGCAGGAACCAGGGAGAGATCAGGAAGTCGGTCATCCAGAAAGCCCGGGCCGAGCAGGAGCTCGAGTCGATACAGAGCCGGCTTGAGACTGAGGTGACAAATGCGCTGGCAAGCTACGAAACCCACCGGAAGAATGTACAGGGATTTCAGCCTATCCTCGAGCAATCCAACCTGATTTTAGAGAATGTCAAATACGCGTACCTGAAAGGAGGAACTACGATCGTAGACTTCCTGGAGGCTCAGCGCAGCTGGCTGGACACCCGGCAGGAATATTACGAAGCACTGCAGGAATACCGGAAAAGCTATATAGAGCTGCTCTACACTACAGGTACTATTAATCAATTAGCTCAATAATGAAGCATATCCATTTGATCGCCGTTCCGCTGCTGATGCTCTCGTCGTGCAACCGGAAAGAACCTGCCGCGCCGCAGAAAGCAGCAGTCCCGGCAGTAGTGAGCCAGGGACAGACCATTTCATTCAGCGATGAAAAGACAGCGGCATTTTTCAACACTGAAAAGGCTGGCAGCGGCAGCATTCATGCCGACTACAAGGCCGTAGGGAAGATCGGGGCCACTATCTCGCCTTCCAATGCGGGCGCTTCCCAGAATATTGTATTGTTCGAAAACCCTGATCTGGCGGGCAACTACACCCAGCTGATGCAGCACCAGATCAATATCAGCCAGATCGAGAACATCAACATCAGGCAGAAAAAGATCGAGCTCGAAAGGACCAGCGATCTGCAGCAGCATGGCGCGGCGACAGGACGGGACCTGCTCAATGCGCAGCTGGCCGTAAGCATGGAGGAAACCAACCTTGCCAACGAAAGGGCGGCGCTGACCGAGCATGAAGCACGCCTGAAATCGGGCGGGTTTGACCCGGTGCTGCTGCGCCGCGCGAGAGCGGGAACCGCCTACATTATTTGCGATGTGCCTGAAAATCAGATCGCCAAGATCAAAGCGGGAAGCGCCTGTAAAATTGTGTTCACCTCGTTTCCGGACGAAACATATACCGGGAGGGTAGAGAACATAGCCGATATGATGGACAATACTACCCGTATGGTAAAAGTACGGATCAGCGTCAACAACAGCTCGAGCAAGCTGAAGGCCGGGATGTTTGCCGATGTTTCATTCGGGTTGAGCGAAGGGAACTTTATCACCGTCAGCAAGAATTCGCTGGTCACCGTACAGGGAAAGCATCATGTTTTTGTGAAGAAAAGTCCGGGAGAGTTTGAGCGGCGGGAAGTACAGACCGGGCAGCAGATCGGCGACAGGATAATTATTTTCAGCGGGTTAAGCGACGGCGAGGAGGTAGTCACAGAAGGCGTGATGCAGCTGAAGGGACTTTCGTTCGGCTATTGAAATAACAGCTATGGTACAGGTACAGATATTTATCGACAGGGACGAGATGATAGGCGCCCAGCCGCTGCACCAATACATTATGCAGCTGCTCATCCACCTCGGGATAGCAGGCGCGACATCCTTCAAAGGCGAATCCGGGTTTGGCAAGCACCTGCGTCTCAAGCAGCCGTCCGAGCATTTTTCGTTTGACGAAACCCCTCTTCTGCTCACTTTTATCGACGAAGAAAGAAAGATCAGGGAAGCGCTTACAGAGCTGAGGAAGAGCTACCGGGGCGGATTTATCGTAACACATCAAGTAGAACAATGGTAGGCCATGATCAGGAACCTTCTCCTATTTTCGCTTAAAAATCGCTGGCTCGTAGTGGCATTCAGCATCATCGTCATGGGCGCGGGCTTTTATTGCTTTACGAAGCTCAAGATCGAAGCCTACCCCGATATAGCGGATACAAACGTTATCATCGTTGCCCAGTACCCGGGAAGGGCGGCCGAAGAAGTGGAGCTGCAGGTAACGGTCCCGATCGAGCGGGCACTACAGAATACCCCCGGCGTGTTAGACAGGAGAAGCCGCACGATCTTCGGCCTGAGCGTGGTACAGCTGACTTTTAGGGACGGTACCAACGATTATTTTGCACGCCAGCAGGTATTGGAGAGGCTCACGGGCGCGCAGCTGCCCGACGGGGTCGCCCCGGAGCTGGCGCCTCTTTCGACGGCTGTAGGAGAAATACTCCGTTACGTGGTCGAAGCCCCGCCGACCTATACGCCGACCCAGTTGCGGGATCTCCAGGACTGGGTAATCAAGCCCTACCTGCTGCAAACGGATGGAATTGCGGATATCACGACTTTCGGAGGGCCCCTGAAGCAGTTTTATATACTGACCTCGCCCGACAAGCTCCGGAAATACAATCTTACGATCAGCGACGTAGAAAATGCGGTGGAAGCCAATAACCAGAATACGGGCGGTGGTATCCTGGAAAGGGGAGGGCAAGGGTTTGCCGTCAGGGGATTGGGGGCGATCAAAAACGAGAAGGATATCGAGAACATCGTCCTGAAATCGGCAGAAGGAGTGCCGGTTTTCGTACGCGATGTGGCCAGCGTCGAAATAGCGCCGCCGCCTCCCAGCGGCGTATTGGGCTACTCTATCCCGGACCAGGACGTTAATGTGAACAACGGCGTAGAGGGGATTGTCCTGCTGCGCCGCTATGAAAATCCAAGCGAGGTGCTGGCCGATCTGAAAGTCCGGATCGATGAGCTGCAGGCGCATGAGCTCCCGGAAGGCGTTACGATCCGGAAGCTGTACGACAGGAGCTTCCTGATCGATCACTCGCTCCATACCGTAGGTCAGACGCTGTTTGAGGGAATCAGCATAGTGGTGCTGGTGCTGATCTTCTTCCTGGGCAGCGCGCGGAGCGCCCTGGTGGTGGCCCTGACCATCCCGTTTTCACTGTTGTTTGCGTTTATACTGATGCGTTTGACCGGCATACCGGCCAACCTGCTCTCGCTGGGGGCTATTGATTTCGGTATCATTGTCGACGGCGCATGCGTGATGGTAGAGCACCTGATCCGGAAATATAAAACCGCCACACCGGAGGAGAGGCAGGAAGGAATACAGAAGATAACGCTCCTGGCCGCCCAGGAAGTCGGGCGGGAGATCTTTTTTTCGGTCACCATCATCATACTGGCTTATATGCCGATCCTGATGATGACCAGGGTGGAAGGGAAGCTGTTCTCTCCTATGGCCCTGACGCTCGCCTTTGCGGTGATAGGCTCCATGCTGGCAGCTCTCACCTTCATACCTGTACTGGTTTCATTCGCCTATCACAAAGCCATGTCGGGCAGGCAGGAAATGAAAGAGCACCGGAATGTGATCCTGTCATTTCTTGAGAAACGATATGAGGCTGCGCTTGCCAGGATATTGCGCGGATATAAACCTGCGGTGATAGCCGGCTTTTCGGTCGTGCTGGTTCTTGTCGCTTTCGGGTTAAAGCTCGGAACGGAGTTTCTGCCGGAGCTGGATGAAGGTTCCATCTTTCTCCGGGGAAATTTCCCTGCCGGGATCACCATCCGGGAAAATGCCCGGAATGCGCCTGCCATCCGGAACATCATTGCGCGGTATCCGCAGATCGCCTTCGTGATCACGCAGACAGGCCGTAACGACGAAGGTACCGATCCCTTCCCGGCCAACAGGAACGAGATACTCGTAGGCTTAAAAGACTACCACCTGTGGAGCGACACGATTTCCAAGAAGGAGCTGATCGGGCTTGTCCGCGCCGATCTCGAAAAAGAGCTGCCGAGCGTCAGATTTACGTCCGGACAGCCTATAATCGACCAGGTCATGGAAATCGTGACCGGGAGCGCCGCCGACCTTGCGGTTTCGATCGTAGGCGATGACCTGCATGAAATGCGCGGCAAAGCCGACAGCATCGCTACGATAGTAAGGTCGATGAAAGGGAGCGAGGGTGTGAACATCGAGCAGGAAGGTGCGCAGGAGCAGCTCGCTATCAATATCAACCGTGAAAATGCAGCCCGTTACGGCATCAACATCGCCGATATTCAGAACATGATAGAAGCGGCTATAGGCGGTAAGACATTGTCGGTGCTGTACGACGGCACCAAGCGGTATGACGTCGTAATCCGTTATCTGCCGGAGTTCCGCAACAATATCGACGAGATCAAAAAGCTGCTGGTGGCTTCGGCGACCGGGTCGCTGATCCCGATGGAGCAGCTGGCCGATATCGGGTTTGTCGAGGGGCAAACCAATATTTACCGCTACAACAACAAAAGGATGGTAACGGTGCGGACCAATATACGGGGGATCGACCAGGGAAGATTTGTAGCGGAGCTGCAAAAAAGGATATCGAAGGAAGTGCATATCCCGAAAGGCGATCATATCGTGTACGGCGGGCAATATGAAAACCTGGAACGGGCCGGCCGGCAGCTTTCACTGACGATCCCTCTTACCATCGCGGTAGTCTTTGCCTTTCTTTTTATGCTTTTCAAAAACCTGAAGCATACGCTGATCACCATGAGCTGCATCCTGTTTGCGCTGGCGGGCGGCATTATGGCGCTGCTGCTCCGGGGCTATTATTTCAATGTATCGGCCGGTGTCGGTTTCGTGTCGATTTTCGGTATTTCGGTGATGGCCGGGGTGCTCCTGGTATCGGCCCTGAATCGCGGCGCCGCTTTGCAGCCGGCAGGAAGCCTGATGATCGCACAGATTTCGAAAGAACAGCTGCGGGCGCTCCTTTCTATCCTGGTGCTGGCGATCCTCGGGCTCATACCGGCCGCCACCTCGAAAGGGATCGGCTCTGACGTACAGCG
>MEDT01000045.1 GCA_001724175.1 Cytophagaceae bacterium SCN 52-12
TACGCCTGCTGCCGTTGCTGAATCCCCTGCGATTCCCGGTGTTGGCTTTCCAGTATGTAAGCCACCGGGTATTAAGGTGGACGGTCACGCCGCTGGCGTTGATCCTGGCATTGGTGCTGAACATCGGGATCTGCAGGAATAGCCCGGAGCTCATCTACCGTTTGCTGCTGGCAGGCCAAGGCCTGTTTTACCTGATGGCGCTGCTCGGGTGGTGGTCGGAGCGGAGATCGGTCAAAATAAGGGCATTTTTTATACCTTATTACTTTTGTATGATGAATTACGCAGTACTGGCAGGGATATTCCGCTTTTTTTCAGGAAAGCAAAGCGCGGTATGGGAGAAAGCGAAGCGGAAAGGAGGAGGTGCGGGTGTATTATTAAGCCTGTTATCTGTCGCGGTTCTGTTTACCGCGTGCGACCGTACGGCGGAAAGAGAAAGCGGGGAGATCCCGGAAGAAGTAAGACTGGTCGTCAACGACTCCATCTCGCGGGAGCGCGACAAGGTGAGCGCGGCTCCGGCAGCCGTTTATACCGTCAGGGTTCCTGATGAGCTGAACGAGTTCGAATTTGCCGTGAAGCTGTACGAGACCCCGCTAACGTTCCGCTACCGCGTAGCTGTCAGGTATAAGATGATGGACGTAAAGGATAGTGTGGATATTCCGAATTTCGGCCATCAGCCGCGGGTAGATGTCAGAAAGGCCGGGGGAGATCTGGCCTGTATGATCGGTTTTTACGATACGGACGGCAGTTTCCGGGATTTAAAGAAGGTTGAGGTGGTCGATAACCAGCTCAGGATACGTCAGGTGAAGCGATACGGAGTGGGAACCGTGAAGAAGAAGTAGTTCTAAAGCTCAATGACCGTAAGAATTGTTTAGAAGCGCATAACACGCCAACTTCCGGTTTTAATCCGGTGAAGGTATGAGATTTTATTCTGAAGACGACGAAGGTGGCAGGCCGGTATGGATGTCGCCGGAAGAAGCAGTCGATCCCTGCAGCACGCTGCGGGAGTTTTGCGGAGAGTATTCACTGAGTAACTGCCGGTTTTATCTGTGGAAGATGCTAGCCGCGTCGATATCGGCGGGAAACCACCCGGTAAATGCCTCGGCCGGGGATCAGCTTTATTTCTTTGAAAGCCTGATGCCTGCGTTGGAAGCCCTATACCTCCTCTACCGGGAGCCCGCAGAAGAAGAAATGAAAAATTTGTGAAAACGGTGGCAACAGAGGTTCCCGGGACCGCCGGCGGACTTCCGATTACCGGCTCCTGACAGCCGATTTCCACCCCACTATCTCAAATCAAGCAGCTTCTGCAGCATTTGCACCTTTTCCTGTTCGGATTTAAGAAGGCGTTCATAGAGCTTTTCATTCTCTTCCAGTGCGGCTACCCATTTTTCGAGCGGATTGAAAGAGGCGGGAAGTACGGGGAGGTGCTGCGCCGGCACCCGGGTTTCCTGTTCCGGCTGTGGTATTGGCGCCGGACTAACCGTTTCTTCAGAAAATGACGGGATATTTTCGTAGTGATTTCGGAGATTCTGAATGGCAGTTTCTTCGTCAAAGTCCAGGATGGCTTTTGCCGGTACCTGGAGCGCCTCCGCGATGTGTTCCACGACCTCGCGCGGAATGGTTTCTTTCTGTTCGAGCAGTGATACGCGTTTTTGAGACCATGTGTCGCCCAGCTCAAAGGCGAGCGCTTCCTGCTTGATACCCAGCATTTCCCTGAAACGCTTGAGATTCCGGCCGTGATGTGATCGTTTGATGCGAGCAGAAACAGTCATGAGATAAGCTTTTTTGTATAGTATACGAAACTGCGCACTTTGTGTTTGTCACTAAAATGCTTCACCTTTGTTAAAGACGAATACAGCTATACAGCAAATATTGAACGAAAATTTTCAATATCAAAGCAGATTTGAAGAAAATTTTATATGACTATGTTTTCTGAAAGATTAAGCCAGTTCATTGCAAGTATTGGCGAAACACCTACCTCTTTTGAAGCAAAAATCGGAGTATCAAAAGGAGCGATCTACAAGCCGATCAGGAACGGGAAAACAGTGGGCTTGGAAATATTGGTGAAAATTTTCTCCAATTACCCCGGACTTGATGTCGAATGGCTGATAACCGGGGCCGGCACGATGCTGAAGCAGGGCGCCCATGCGGCCGGCGGCAGCCCTGTTGTAACCGAGGAGCTGCCTGTCGGCTACAGCGTCATGAAAGGACCCAGGTCTGTTGTACGTGTGATAGCCCTCCGGCAGGCGGCCGGCTGGGACGGGATTTTCGAAGGGCGCGACCACCTGGTCGAATCATTCTTCTACCTGCCGGCGCGGATGCTGCCGGGAGGCCGTAATTACGCAGGTTTTCCGGTAATAGAGAACGGCATGGAGCCGACGCTGCCGCTCAAATCCATGCTGATAGCCGAGCTGGTGGCGCCGGAAAGCTACCAGCGGATACAGACCGGCCATGTGCATGTCGTGATCACCCGCCGGGATATCATGATCAGGAGGATTACGAACAGGCTCCGGGAAAGAGACGCGCTGCAGGCTTTTGCCGACAACAGCGATTATGGTCCCATCGACATCCCTCTGGCTGAAATTTCTTCGGTCTGGAAAGCCAGGGCGCTTTTTTCTTCCAGCTTTTCCGGTGAGCGCCACCAGCTGTACCAGCTTTACCAGGACCTGGAGGAGCGGATCAGGCTCCTGGAAAGCAGGGGAGATCACCCGGCCTGATGCTGTAGTCAGGATATTTATCCCGATGTAAACGTTTAAATAATTTCTTCGGGATAATGAACGTCTCCGCAGGTGTGGAACAGAAATAATGGCTGTCGGAAATTGCCGGCAATACGTCACCAGAATTTCGCCATTATGAAGCTTACACCTGATGATTTGCGGCAAAACGAGGCCGGATTAGTTTCCCGCGAGCTCATGGAGGAAATCCATGCTTTTTTTGATGCTGCGGATCCGGATTCTTTTAAAATAAGGCTATTTAACATTTTGCTTGCCTATGGCGGGCATTACTATTACAATGCGGGCGAGCCGATCGAGGTAGTAGAAACATTCGATCGCCTTGGCCAGCTTCTTGCCGGTATAAGAACCTGGGCCGGTACTCTCCCGGCTCCGTCTGCCGACAGCCCGGTAATTAAATCCTGCCCTATGAGGGCTTCTGATCTTACCCTGACCGATCCTGTGCAGGTGCTGGTGCATTTTTTTGAGGATGGCAGGTACCGGAACATAGAAAGCACGCTCCGCTCGCTCCGCTTTTTCTCCCTTTGCCGCCAGTCCGGGATAGAAGACGGCGCCGCCGTCGATACCCTGAAATTTTACCATGACATGACCCGCCTGGTGGAAGCCTGCGACTGCATCCGGAAAGGAGTAACTGCCGGCTGATTGTACTTTTTGGTGCAACCTCCCGGGCGGCGCGATGCGGCAGGTATAAGCGGCTGGAAAGGGAAGTTCTGCCGGGCTAAATAAAAAAAGTTATAAAATATCAAAAGATCAAGCAATTTTAATTCTTGTAAAGGTGACTTATTCAAAATTAATGACCTGTTTTATTTGAGTAGGAAGAATTTTTTCACATAATTTGTGGCAAATGCAGAATGAACTAAATAAAATCTTTTATTTTTGTTCCTATAACAGCGTTGCGGATCTAGATCAGCGTATACGTAGTTTAGCTTCAGACAGGTTGCGGAATTTTCTTGGTTTTTTCGCCAAAAAATATAACTAAATGAAGGTGTTAAAGAGATACTTATGCTTACCGGCGCTTCTCTTCCTGGCAGGAATTGCAGCTCCTGCCGAGAGAGTATCCGACACTCAGAATGAAGCCGCGATCGCCGCCTGTATGCCCGGCAGGACCTTAGACGTTTATAAGAACGTTGCCGAGGTCGGGGAGACATTAGGCTTACTGAAGCATGGTTGTCACGAAGCAGTTTTTACGGAAGAAAGCGAGGTAAGCCACAACGAGCCCGGATTTCAGGGCAAAGATCAAAAGTACGGCTTTCTCCACCTCCCTCCCGGTTTCCTGCTGCTGGCTTATGCTTCCGGGAAAATTAACGCTCCCCTTAAAGGAAAAAATTACTTACCCTACCAGTTTTCACGTAAATACATTCTCTTCCAGTCACTTCTGATGTGATTAAGGTATTTACAGCAATCAGGTGTTACAGTTTCCATATCGTATGCTATCGCAGGCCGGTTTCAAAATGAAACCACGGGTCTCGTATGTGCCCTGATGTACCGTTAATCCAAGTATTTTTTTAACCAATACCAGTTGTCATGAAGAGTATTTTCGTGGTAGTGGCATCATTTGCCCTGCTCTTTAATTTCGGTTGTGAATCAAAACACGAGGAGGAAGAATCAGAAATAAAATTATTAGTGACAAGTCCCCTGGAAAAGGACACTATTGTTACCAAAGAATATGTAAGCCAGATCAGGTCTGTCAGCCATATCGAGCTGCGGACTTTAGAGAAAGGATACCTGCACAAAATTTTTGTAGACGAAGGGCAAAGTGTGAGAAAAGGGCAGCTCATGTTCCAGATCATGCCCATGATACTCGAGGCGGAGCAGCAGAAGGCGAAAGCCGAAGCCGGCTTTGCGGAAATCGAGTACCAGAATACCAAATCGCTTGCCGACAGCAATGTCGTGTCCCGGAATGAGCTGGCGCTTGCCAAAGCCAGGCTGGATAAAGCGAAGGCGGAGCTGGCGCTTGCCAACGTGCATCTCGCCTTTACCGAGGTAAGGGCGCCCTTCGACGGGATAATGGACCAGTTCCAGGTCCGGCTGGGCAGCCTGGTCGATGAAGGAGACCTGCTGACTACCTTGTCGGACAACAGCAGGATGTGGGTATACTTCAATGTGCCGGAAGCGGAGTATCTCGACTATAAAATGCGCTCCGGGCAGAATGAGAAGGAAAAAGTGAAGCTGATGATGGCCAATCATGAGCTGTTTGAATACCCCGGCGTAGTCGAGACGATAGAGGCGGATTTCAATAATGAAACCGGCAACATCGCGTTCAGGGCCACTTTTCCAAACCCGAAAGGATTGCTCCGCCATGGACAGACCGGGAACGTGCTGGTAGAGGTGCCGCTGAAAAAAGCCCTGATCATACCGCAGAAAGCAACATTCGAAGTACTGGAGAAAAAATTTGTTTTCGTGGTCGACAAAGACAACGTGGTTCATACGCGAGAGATCAGCATCGGGGCTGAAATGCCCGACCTCTATGTCATTACCAGCGGGCTTTCCACAGATGATAAAATACTGCTGGAGGGTATACGGAAGGTGAAGGAGAATGAAAAAATTCAATTCGACTATGAAAAGCCTGACGCGGTGATCGCCGGTCTGAAAGTATACTCCGAGTAATGTGGTGAACCTCAATCCTGGTAAAAGATGTTTAGTAATTTCATACAGAGACCGGTATTTGCAATACTGATATCGGTCGCAATCGTTTTTGTGGGACTGCTGGCGATGAGAACCCTGCCTACCTCCCAGTTTCCCGAAATATCGCCCCCGATGGTCATCGTCAGGGCGTCGTACCCGGGCGCAAGCGCCGAAGTATTGACCGAATCGGTTCTCATTCCGCTCGAGCAGGCGGTCAACGGCGTGCCGGGCATGAAGTATATGACTTCCGACGCCACCAGCGCCGGCGAATCCAATATCCAGATCGTTTTCGACCTGGGCACCGACCCCGATCAGGCCGTGGTCAACGTCAATACGCGTATAGCCCAGGTGCTCAACAGGCTCCCCCTGCTGGTGCAGCGTGAAGGTGTGATCGTCAACAGGGTAATCCCCAGTATGCTGATGTACGTCAACCTGTACAGCACCGACCCGAAATCCGATATGAAGTTCCTCTTCAATTATGCCGGGGTGAATATGCTGCCCGAATTGCAGCGGATCAGCGGGATCGGTCAGGCGAGCATGCTGGGAAGCCGCCAGTATGCCATGCGGATCTGGCTGAAGCCCGACCGCATGCGCGCCTACAACATATCGGTCGATGAAATCATGGAAGCCCTCGACGACCAGAGCGTGATCGGCTCACCGGGGCGGATAGGGCGCAGCGACGGCAAGAGAGCGGAAGCGCTCGAGTACGTACTGACCTACGAGGGAAGGTTCAGCAATGTGGAGCAGTATAATAACGTGATCCTGAGGTCGAATCCCAACGGGGAGAACCTCCGTCTCAGGGATGTCGCCAACATCGAGCTGGGAAGCGAGTATTACGACATCTACTCGAACCTGAACAACCTGCCGTCGGCGGCGATCGTGCTGAAGCAGACCTACGGAAGCAATGCAACCGAGGTGATCCAGAATGTCAAGAATAAGCTCACCGAGCTTAAAAAGGACTTTCCCCAGGGGATGGACTACAAGATAAGCTACGACGTATCGAGCTTCCTGAACGCTTCTACCGACAATGTGATCCACACGCTCCGCGATGCATTTATACTCGTGGCGCTGGTAGTGTTTGTCTTCCTTGGCGACTGGCGCTCCACGCTGATCCCGACCCTTGCGGTCCCCGTCTCGCTGATAGGCTCGTTTGCCTGTATGCAGCTGTTCGGGCTTACGATCAATATGATCACGCTTTTTGCTTTGGTGCTGGCGATAGGGATCGTCGTAGACAACGCGATCGTGGTGGTGGAGGCTGTCCATACCAAAATGGAGGAAGAACACGTGTCGCCGTACATCGCGGTCCGGAAAGTGCTGGGCGAGATCAGCGGCGCCGTTATCGCTATTACACTCATGATGACCGCTGTGTTTATCCCCGTCGCTTTTATGACCGGTCCGGTCGGGATCTTCTATCGCCAGTTTTCCATTACGATGGCCAGCTCGATCATCATTTCGGGGGTGGTGGCGCTCACGCTTACGCCGGTGCTCTGCGCCATGATCCTGAAAAATACGCACGGCCAGCCCAGGAAGAAAACCTGGATGAACCGGGCCCTCGACAGCTTTAACAACTGGTTTGAAAAGCTTACCGGGAAATATGTAGGGCTGCTCCGGCTCATTGTCAACCGGAGGGTCCTTACGTTTGGCATGCTGCTCGCGTTCAGCTTCGGCATATTCGGCATCAACCTCAAGCTTCCGTCAGGGTTTATCCCCAGCGAAGACCAGGGAATGATCTACGCGGTTGTGCAGACGCCTCCCGGGTCTACCCTCGAGCGTACGAACGATATTTCGCGGAAGCTCCAGGGTATTGCCGAAAAGATCGACGGGGTCGAATCGGTTACGGCGCTGGCGGGTTATGAGGTGCTTACCGAAGGACGCGGCTCCAACGCCGGTACCTGCCTGATCAACCTGAAGCCCTGGAATGAACGTCATCATACCGTGACCCAGATTATTCATGAGCTAGAAGAAAAATCAAGGGTAATACCGGGTGCTACGATAGAGTTCTTCGATCCCCCGGCAGTTCCGGGCTACGGGGCGGCGGGTGGTTTCGCGCTTCAGCTGCTCGATAAGACCAACAGCGGGGACTACAAAGAGCTCGAGAAAGTGAACGACGAGTTTATGGATGAGCTGCGGAAGCGGAAGGAGCTTTCGGGATTGTTCACCTTTTTCAGCGCCAAATACCCCCAGTACGAATTGCAGATCGACAACGAGCTGGCTATGCAGAAGGGGGTTTCTATCGGGAACGCAATGAATACCCTTTCTATTCTCGTCGGGAGCAGCTACGAGCTGGGATTCATCAAGTTCCAGCGCTTCTTCAAGGTATTCGTGCAGGCTTCGCCCGAGTACAGGGCGCTCCCGGAGGATATCCTGAAGCTGTATGTCAAGAACAACCGCGATGAAATGGTTCCGTTCTCTTCTTTCATGAAAATTGTCAAGTCGCAGGGAGCCAACGAGATCAACCGCTACAACATGTACAATACCGCGTCGATACGGGGCCAGCCGGCCCAGGGATTCAGCAGTGGCGAAGCCATCAAGGCGGTACAGGAAGTAGCGGCCAGGACCCTTCCCAGGGGATACAGCATCGACTGGGCGGGCCTTTCAAAAGACGAAGTGGTGCGGGGAAACGAGGCGATCTACATTTTCATCGTGGTACTGATCTTCGTCTATATCGTTCTTGCATCACAGTATGAGAGCTTCATTATACCGCTCGCCGTTGTCCTTTCGCTGCCCGCCGGTATTTTCGGCTCCTTCTTCCTGATCAAAGTCATGGGCCTCGCCAACGACATCTATGCGCAGGTGGGGCTGGTGATGCTGGTAGGATTGCTGGGCAAGAACGCGGTGCTTATCGTCGAATTTGCCATGCAGAAGCATCACGAAGGGGCTACTGTGCTTGAAGCCGCCATAGAAGGCGCTAAAGTGCGTTTCCGTCCTATCCTGATGACCTCCTTCGCTTTCATAGCCGGGCTGATACCGCTTGTTCTTTCCCACGGCGCCGGCGCGATCGGGAACCGCACCATCGGGGCCAGCGCGCTGGGGGGAATGCTTTTCGGAACGGTTTTCGGGGTGATCGTGATCCCCGGCCTGTACTATTTCTTTGGCAAGCTGGCCGAAGGGCGCAGCCTGATCAGGAACGAGGGCGATACCTCGCTTACCGAAGAGTTTGTTCATACGATCGATAAGTTTCCATATACCGAAGAGAGCACAGACAATGAATAGAAAGAAAATAACGACCGGGATAAGCCTGGTATGCGCGGCGCTGTCCCTCTTTGCCTGTAGCTTGCCCGTGCTCGTACAGAAAAACCAAAACCAGGAGCTGCCTTCCGCGTTTGGAAGCAAAAGCGATTCGGCCAGCACGGCTGCGCAGGGCTGGCGGGCATTTTTTAATGATGCAAACCTGGCGGCCCTGATAGATTCCGCCCTCGCCAATAACCAGGAATTGAACATTGTCCTGCAGGAGATCGGGATGTCGGAAAACGAAATAGAAGCCCGGAAGGGAGAATATCTTCCTTTTGTAACGCTCGGCGGAGGAATGGGGATTGAAAAAGCAGCCCGTTATACGCAGCTGGGCGCCAGCGAAGCGACTACCGATATCAAGCCGGGAAAAGAGATGCCGGAGCCCCTGGGCGACTTCAAGCTGGGCGCCTACGCCCGCTGGGAAGCAGATATCTGGCATAAGCTGAGGAATGCAAGAAAGGCCGCAGTGCATCGCTACCTGGCCTCGGTGGAGGGGAGGAACTTTATGGTCACCAACCTGGTCGGCGAGATCGCTACCTCTTATTACGAGCTTCTGGCGCTGGATAACCAGCTGCTGATAGTGGAGCAGAATATCGGTATCCAGCAAAATGCGCTGAGGATGGTAAAGCTTCAGAAAGAAGCTACCAAAGTGACTGAGCTGGCAGTGAAAAGATTTGAAGCGCAGCTCCTGAATACGCAGAGCATGCAGTTTGAGATCCGCCAGCGAATTGTCGAGACCGAGAACCGCATCAACGTCCTGGTCGGGCGGTTTCCCCAGCCCGTCGAACGGGATCACAGCAGCTTTTCGGAGCTTGTCCCCGCGAGAATCCATACCGGGACGCCGGCAGAGCTGCTCGGCAACCGCGCAGATATCCGGCAGGCGGAGCAGGAGCTGGCTGCTGCAAAGCTGGACATCCAGGTAGCCCGCGCCAGCTTTTATCCGTCTCTTGGTCTGTCGGCCAATTTTGGTATACAGGCGTTTAACCCGGCTTACCTGGCTAAGCTGCCGGAATCCCTTTTCTCGACCCTGATAGGCGATATGGCAGGCCCCATCGTAAACAAGAAGGCGATAAGAGCCGGGTATCTCAATGCCAATGCCCGCCAGATCCAGGCCATCTACAAATACGAGCAAACGGTGCTGAATGCATTTGCAGAGGTGGTCAACCAGGTGTCGAAGATCGATAACCTGGAAAGGAGCTACGACATGAAATCGAAGGAGGTAAATACGCTCAACGAGTCTGTCACCATTTCAAACCGGCTCTTCGGGTCAGCCCGCGCCGATTATACCGAGGTGCTGCTTACCCAGCGTGACGCCATAGAATCGAGATTCGAGCTTGTCGAAACCAAAATGCAGCAGCTGAGCGCTATGGTAGGGGCTTACCGGGCGTTGGGGGGAGGCTGGAAGTAGAGTACGGCGAACGTCGGTAAAAATACGGCAAAAAAGTGAACTGCAGAGAGGCATAGAAGACACAGTATTAATTCTTGGTGTCCTCTGTGCCTCTGCGGTTAAACTCAGGGAAGCAACTTCACTACTACCGGGTAATGATCAGAAAGATAATCTGTATACCGGTCGTGGATAATATCCGCGGAAACGATCTTCCCGGCCAGGTTCCGGGAAGTAAACACAAAGTCGATCCGGCGTCCGAACTCGGAAGCATATTGCTTCGTCGGGATGCTGTGTTTGAACGTCTTGTGCATTTTATGAAAGGCGTCGGTATAACCGGCTTTTTCCATCTGGCCGATGACGCCGTAGTCGATCTGCCCGTTTTTAAGATTGCGGATATGCGCCTCCTGCGTTTCGCGCTCCTGCATTGAACGGACCAGGGCATCGGTATACTGCGCTTTGTCCGTCTCGGATACCGCGTTGAAATCGCCGGAGAAAATGATCTTTGCGCCGGGCGGCAGAAGTTTCGCGTGGGCGATGATCTGGGCGATCTCCCTGTTGCGCTTTTCCTGGTTATGAGGGGAGAGGTGCAATACAAAGATATGGTAGTCCAGCACGTTGGCATAAATATAGCCGTGCCACATATTGTCCAGCACTTTCTGGACATTCACAATCGGGTATCTGGACGTAAGCGCCACGGGGTAGCCCGGCTCTTTGGCCAGGATCGCATAGGAATGTCCATACCGGGCAGCGAATTCTTCCAGGGTCTTCTGGGTAAATTTATTGGTTTCCTGGAAGGCGACAATATCCGGCCCTATGTCTTTTACCCAGCTCACAAAATCAGCCTTTAATGTCGAATCATTTTTAAAGCCTTCGAGGATGTTGTAGCTGAGATACGTGATCGGCTTTTGTGAAACTCCGATTAACGGAACGGCGAAATATATCAGGGAAAAAAGCAGGAGTTGTTTCATTATAATTAGTTGATTAGCTGATGTGATAATTAGCTGATGTGATGATTAGCCGATGTGATGATTTTTTTATTAACACATTAACACATTATCACATTAACACATCATTAAACTACCCAATCCAGCGACTTGCTGATCGCCTTTTTCCATCCTTTGTACAGCTTAATCCTGGTAGCATTGTCCATATCGGCTTTATAGACCGCGCCGGCTTCCCAGTTTGCTTTCATGTCATCTATGCTGTCCCAGAAGCCGACCGCGAGGCCTGCGGCGTAAGCGGCTCCGAGGGCAGTGGTCTCCGTTACTTTCGGGGCGATCACCTGTACATCGAGCATGTCGGCCTGGAACTGCATCAGGAGCTCGTTAGCGACCATTCCTCCGTCGACCCGGAGGTTGGTAAGCGGGATACCCGAATCCTGTTCCATGGCTCTTACCACGTCCAGTGTCTGGTAGGCGGTTGCTTCCAGCACGGCCCGCGCGATATGTCCTTTGTTGACATACCGGGTAAGCCCGGCAATCACGCCGCGCGCGTCGCTGCGCCAGTAAGGAGCGTAAAGGCCGGAAAACGCCGGCACAAAATAGGCGCCGCCGTTGTCCCCGACCGTCCTTGCCAGGGCCTCGATTTCTTTGCTGTCTTTGATCAGCCCGAGGTTATCCCTCAGCCATTGGACCAGGGCACCGCCTATCGCAATGCTTCCTTCCAATGCATATTGTGCGGGCTGGTCGCCGAATTTATAAGCGAGAGTGGTAAGAAGGCCGTTTTTGGAGATTTTCAGGTCATTGCCTGTGTTGAGCACCATAAAACAGCCGGTGCCGTAGGTATTTTTGGCCATGCCGGGGTTGAAGCATACCTGGCCGACAAGAGCAGCATGCTGGTCCCCGAGATCTCCTGCTATCGGGACATCGGGAAGCACCTCCGATTTCATATAGCCGTAAACTTCGCTGCTGCTCCTGATAACCGGGAGCATCGCCCCGGGGATCCCGAACTTTTCCAGCATTGCATTGTCCCATTCCAGCGTATAAAGGTTCATAAGCTGTGTTCTGCTCGCGTTTGTAACGTCGGTCACATGGATGCCTCCTTTGGGGCCGCCTGTGAAATGCCAGATGAGAAAGGTGTCTATATTGCCGAAGAGCGCCTCGCCTTTTTCCGCATCCGCTCTCAGTCCTTCGACATTTTCCAGCAACCATTTGATTTTCAACCCGCTGAAATAGGTAGCGACCGGCAGGCCGGTAATTGCCCTGAACTGGTCGGCTCCGCCGTCTTTTTCGAGCGCAGTCACGTAGTCCTCGGTCCTGGTATCCTGCCAGACGAGGGCGTTGTAGTAGGGCTTGCCTGTACGTTTATTCCATACGACCGTAGTTTCGCGCTGGTTGGTGATCCCTATGGCTGCGATATCGTGCGCCGAAGCCGACGCCTTTATGCGGGCTATTGCCACAACTTCAAACGAGTTTTCGAGTATTTCTTCCGGGTTATGCTCTACCCAGCCCGGCCGGGGATATATCTGCTCGTGCTCTTTCTGGCTCGTTGAAATAATATTTCCTTTCCTGTCAAAAAGAATACAACGGGTGCTGGTAGTACCCTGGTCAATGGCCGCAATATATCTCGACATAAGGTTTTTGTTTTGGTGTCTGTCCGGAACCTTAAAAAGACTGCCCGAAGCTAATTCTCACTATCGTCGTCTACTTTAATGCCCATCATCCGCATCAGCTCCGACGCGTTAAAACTGGAGCAGGTGCCTTCGTTAAGCTTGTAGTCGAAAGTGATCTGACCGTTTGAAAGATCCGAGCGGAAGTTGAAGTTACGGACATACGGCTGGCTGTCGCCCCAGCTGCCGAGCTCAAGGTCGTGCGTCGACACCAGACCGGAAGCATTGAGAGGATGCAGCTGCCTGATCAGCGCGGCGGCGCCGCGGTGCCGGTCTGCCGAGTTGGTGCCCTTCAGGATTTCATCCAGGAGATAGAAAACCGGTATCCTGTTTTCCTGCCCGGCCAGCCCGATCAGCTGTTTGAGACGCTTCAGCTCCGCATAGAAGGAAGAAGTGTTTTCTTCCAGCGAATCCTGGGTACGCATGCTGGTAAATACCTGCATCAGCGTGCAGGACATGCTTTCTGCCGGCACTACGCCGCCGGCCTGCGCCAGTACCAGGTTGATCCCTATCGTCCTCAGGAAGGTGCTCTTGCCCGACATATTGGAGCCTGTGATCAGTACGGTCTGACCCTGGCCGGACATCGCGAAGTCGTTACAAACCCTTTTCCCCGCCGGGATCAGCGGGTGGCCGACCGACTTGCAGGTAATTTCCAGCTCTTTCCCCCAATGTACTTCGGGGATAATTTGTTCCGGGTTGGCGAAGGCATGGCCCGCCATACTGTTAAGCGCTTCGATATTCGCCAGGGAATCCAGCCACTCCGGGAAACGGTCTCTGTACTTTTCTTTCCATTTCTCGAGCGCATCGAGACAGATCAGGTCCCACATGGAAGGGATACCGACAAATAATGCAAAGTAGGCATTGGCCCGGAAGTCAAGCCGGCTGAACCAGCCTCCGAGCTCCCTGAATGCGCCTTCGGCTTCATGGGCGCTATGCAGCTGCTGCGACCACCATTTACCCTTAAAGGACTGGCTGCCTGCCAGCGCCATCAGGTCGGCGTAGGCTACGAGCGTAGACCCGATGTTGAGGGTCTGGTCGGTGAGCTGCCGGATATGGCTTGCATACCGTCTCAATACAAGGATATGTACGGCCAGGCTGAAGCCCAGGGGCCACAACGGAAGGAGGTTCAACGCCCAGCCTGCCAGCAGCAGGGCCGTGACGACCGCCCACCATTTCCACTTCAGTCCTTTTAGAAGAGTAGGATCGATCTGTGTTTTGATCCAGGTATCGAGCGCCCCTATATGTTGGGTCGCATTTTTATGCAGCAGGGCGGTAGCCTGCCAGTTTTGCCGCCAATCGTAATGCCCGCGGCTTTCGGCCAGCGCCTGCTGTCTTTCCAGGATGGTTTCCAGGGGAGCCGGGTTGGCAAGCCAGTGTGCGAACCTTTCGCTTCCGAGGGCAGTTTGAGTACGGTTCAGCAGCCTGTAAAGAGAATGTTTGCCGAATATATCCAGGTCGCCCGAATAGGCGTGCAGGCCGTCCTTGTAAATGTCCCCGGTATCTTCCCGTACAAACCCGTAGTCCAGCCTTATCTCTTCATCGATATTGACCGACAGGATATTCTGGTAAAACCGAAGCTGTCGCTGGGCCGATTGCTGGATACGCATCAGGGCCAGGAAAGCCGTCACTGCAATCAGGGTGACCAAAGGCCATATATTCCCGCCCTGGCTGATCCAGAGCCATATTGATGCGACTACCGCCGCAAACCCGGCTAGTCTTAACAGGGAATAGAAGTTGACCTTTTTCTGTGCCCCGGCCTTCCTTTCCGTTGCTGTTTTCTGCTGAGCTGTAAAATGATTTTTCAAAGGAGATCGGTACTTAATAAATCTTTGTTTTCGCGGCCTTCTGTCACGGCTTCGAATTGCAGCCTGATCAGGTTGGCGTAAAGGCCGTTTTCTATTGCAGTAAGCTGTGTGTGGGTGCCGCTTTCCGCGATAACGCCGTCGCGTATGACGTATATCTTATCCACTTTGTTGATGGTGGCGAGCCGGTGGGCTATAACCAGGGTCGTCCTGTTTTTCATCAGCTCGTTCAGCGCTTCCTGGACGAGCTTCTCCGATTCGGCGTCGAGCGAGCTGGTTGCTTCATCGAGGATCAGGATTTTGGGATCTTTCAGGATGGCCCTGGCAATGGCAATGCGCTGCCGCTGCCCGCCCGAAAGCTTGATCCCTCTCTCCCCAACGACCGTGTCGAACTTTTCGGGAAACGATTCGATGAACTGCAGGGCATTGGCTTTCCGGGCTGCCGAATGAACTTCTTCGAAGGAAGCTCCCGGTTTACCGTAAGAGATGTTTTCGAGGATGGTGCCGCCGAAGAGTATGACCTCCTGGGGAACAATAGCGATATTTTTTCTCAGCTCGTGGAGGTTGAAGTCCGATACAGGCTTCCCGTCGATCCGGATGGCCCCGCCGTCTGTTTCGTAAAAACGCATGAGCAGCTGGATGATCGTAGATTTTCCCGCGCCGCTATGGCCGACCAGGGCGATCCGCTCGCCGGGCCGAACCGTCATATTGATCCCCTTCAGCACTTCCACATCTTTACGCGAGGGGTAGGAAAAGCGCACGTTGTCGTAAACTATGCTGCCTGTTACGGGTTGATAAGATTGCGCCCGGCCGGCATTCAGGTCAAGCTCGGGCTCTTCTTCCAGTATTTCCAGGACCCTTTCAGATGCGCCGATCGTACGGTTGATCTGCGCATACATATCGCCGAGGCTGTTGAGCGCCCCGCCTATGTAGGCGGTATATATCACAAAAGTAAACAGGTCGGATACGCTGAGCTCGCCGGCCTGGATCAGGCTGGCTCCGAACCAGACAATGCATACTATCCCGCCGAACATGACCAGGATAAGGAACGACACGAAGAAACCGCGATAGGTCGCAGCTTCGAGCAGGAGCGAAACTACCCGGTCGAGAGACGATCCGTAGCGTTTGATCTCCAACGATTCGTTTGTAAACGCCTTGACGGTGTGCACGTTCTGGAAAGTTTCCTCCACGACTACATTGGCCCTAGCAAGCTCGGTCTGCGCATGTTTGGAAAGACGCCTGATGTAGCGTCCGAAAAAAACAGCGGCAAATACCAGCAGAGGGAAGGTCGCCAGCATGAAAAGCGTAAGCTTGGCCGAGGTATAGAGCAGGAATACGGTACCGATAATGAGTGTGGCGCCCTGGCGGAAAAACTCGGCAAGGGTAAATGAAAGCACATTGTCGAGATAGGACACGTCGGAGGTGACGCGGCTGGTGAGCTCGCCTACGCGGTTGGTTTCAAAAAATGTGATGGGAAGGCAGATGATCTTCGAGTAAAGATCTTTGCGGACGTCCGCCATCGCTCTTTCGCTTACCCTGGTAAAAAGGAAGATCCTGAAAAAGGAAAAGACAGCCTGGAGCACCAGGATGCCGAAAAGAAAGCTGATGATCTGGTTCAGGGTATATTTGCTGCCGCCCTGCAGTACCTCCACTATCTCCCCGACAGCTTTCGGGAAAACGAGCGACGTACCTGTCGCCAGTATCAGGAAAACAAAACCCAGGAGGAAGATATTTCTATAGGGTAGTGTATAGCGAAAAATTTTCAGCGTCTTTTTCAGCCCTTCCCTGCGGATGGGCTTCGTCGCGAAAAAAGATACTTCACTGTCGTCAGGCGTATCTTCGGGACTCTTAAATTCTCTTCTTTTAGCCATAATGATTTTTTGTCTCGGGCAGCGGCCGCTTACCGGTCGTCCCTCTGTCCTTTGTACCCCGATTCGGTGAGGATCGCCCGCGCATTGTCGTTAGCCATTACCTCCTGGAGCGTCAGGTCGGGATGCTCTGTGAAGAGCCTGCTCACAATACGCCATCCCACCCAGCGTCCGATCCCGCCGGGCACGTCCTCGCCGATCTCGAAAGTGACGGGACGCTCGCCTACGTATTTCTGCTTTTTTAGCTCAAGATTTTCGTACAGGAGCTTATTCGTCGTCAGGTGTGCCCAGATCTCCTTCTGCGAGACATTGGCTTTGGAGAGATCCTCCTGCGAAAAGCCCAGTATGAGACTGTCGGGAGTTGCCGGCATCATATGTCTTACAAACTCGAAATTCTTGCCGTACCAGACCATATCGCCCAGGAGGGTCCTGTCTTCCGGGTTTAGCCGGTTGTATTTCTGCGCTTCAAAAAACATGATCGACGGGGCGATGTATTCCTTCTGGTAACGGGGCAGCTGGTAGTTATGCACATCCGGGCGGAACCTCACACCCGGCCCCCCGAAATAGTCAAGGCCGATAATGATCAGTGAGTCCGAAATGAAAAGATCGCTTCCCAGGAAACCCGTTACCATTGTCTGTATCCTGGGCACCTGCGCCTCGGGATAGTAATATTTCAGGTGCCGGAAGGCATTTTCAAGAGGGAGGGCTACGGATTTGTCGAACCCTGCGAAGATCGTATCGAGCTGGCTTTTGAAGTCCCGCAGCGCGGGATTGGAGATATTCTGGTAGAGTTTCGCGGCAAGCAGCGGTTTTTCCATGGACAGATCCGGGAGATAAAGCATTGCGAGCGAGGGATATTTATTGAGAAAATCCAAAACTTCAGCCTCGGTGCCGCAGGCAAAGAGCTGCGCCTCCAGGCGCTCTGCAGGCATCGAAACCGTGATGCCCGATACATCGACCTCTTTTTTGCCATTTTTCCCGCAACCGGCCAGGATCAGCATCGAAACCAGCAATAGTATTACGTTCTCCTTACACATCATCTTTGCAAAAACTAAAGGTTTTCGAGCGGCAAAATTAGGTAAATTTTACATAGCTTTGCGGCAATGAAACATACAGTTCCATATCATCATGAAACCGACCATCTGTCCGGCCCGGGGCTCGGACTGCAGGTTTTATGATTTTGTATCCGGCAGAGAGAAAAGATCATAATCATTCCTGGAGCCCGGTTCTGAGAAGAGTCGGGTTCCTTCGTTTTTATTGTGGCTTCGACTCCGCTCAGCCACCAGGTCAAACGAGTTAGCTAAGCGGAGTTAAAAGAGTTAGCTAAGCGGAGTTAAAAGAGACAGCTGAGCGAAGTTAAAAGAGGCAGCTGAGCGGAGTTAAAAGAGGCAGCTAAGCGGAGTTAAAAGAGACAGCTGAGCGAAGTTAAAAGAGGCAGCTGAGCGGAGTCGAAGCTAGCGTACAAATGTCGATAAATAGGGGCTGACAGCTGACTGCTGAAGGCTGATAGCTTTTATACAGATGAATACAGTAATCATAAAGTACAACGCAGGGAATGTCCGGTCGGTGATGTACGCGCTCGACCGGCTGGGGGTCAATTATTCCTATACGGATTCGGAAGAGGAGATCAGAGGAGCCGATAAGGTGATATTCCCGGGAGTGGGCGAGGCAAGCTCCGCAATGGCCTATTTGAAAGAAAAGAGGCTGGACCGTCTTATCCCTTCGCTCAGGCAGCCTGTGCTCGGCACCTGCGTCGGCATGCAGCTCATGTGCAGGTATTCTGAAGAAGGCGATACCCGGTGTATGGGAATTTTTGACGTAGACGTAAGGCGTTTCCCGCAGCAGGAAGGCTTTAAAGTCCCTCATATGGGATGGAACAGCATCTTTGATTACAGGACACCGCTTACGGGAGAGCTGCCTGAGAATGCCTATGTTTATTTTGTGCACAGCTATATGGCGCCGGTATGTGAGCACACGGTAGCTACCTGCGACTATATCGTGCCTTTCAGTGCCCTGCTTCAGAAAGATAATTTCTACGCTGCCCAGTTTCACTGCGAGATCAGCGGCGACGCGGGTCAGAAGATACTGGAGCGCTTCCTGAAACTGTGAGTCTAATCAAAGAGTTTACAATGTTATGTTTATAATACCCGCAATAGATCTGATCGAGGGGAAATGTGTAAGGCTTACACAGGGAGACTACGCCCGGAAGAAAATTTATAATGAAAACCCGCTGGAGGTTGCGCAGCAATTCGAGGACGCGGGATTGAAACGGCTCCACCTTGTCGATCTCGACGGCGCCAAAGCCGGGAAGGTGATCAACTGGAAAGTGCTCGAGACATTGGCCGGGAAAACCGGCCTTCATATCGATTTCGGGGGCGGCGTACAATCGGACGAAGACCTCCGGATCGTCTGGGACTGCGGCGCGAGGCAGGTGACCGGGGGGAGCATTGCCGTAAAGAACCCCGGCTTATTTGAAAGCTGGCTGTCGCAGTATGGCGGAGACCGCATCATCCTGGGAGCCGACGCCCGGAATGAAAAGGTGGCGGTAGGCGGATGGGAGGAAGGAACTTCGCTGTGGGTCTACGATTTTGTGGAAGAATATGTAGCCAAAGGGGTGAAGTATACCATCAGTACCGACGTTGCAAAGGACGGGCTGCTGCAGGGACCTTCCCTGGAGCTTTACAGGAATCTTCAGGAAAAATGTCCCGGCCTGAATATCATTGCCAGCGGGGGCGTGAGCGGTATGGCGGACATAGAAGCGCTGGCAGAACAGCAGGTATTCGGGGTCATAGTGGGAAAGGCAATATACGAAGGACGAGTGACTTTAAAAGAGCTCGGGCTGTTTGAAGTACAAAATACATAACGGATATGCTTACCAAGCGGATTATTCCCTGTCTGGACGTAAAAGACGGACGAACAGTGAAAGGGGTCAATTTTGTCAACCTGAGGGATGCCGGCGATGCGGTGGAGCTCGGCCGGCTGTATGCCGACCAGGGTGCCGATGAGCTGGTTTACCTCGATATCACCGCAACGGTAGAAGGGCGGGGCACCTTCCTGGAGCTGGTTACCAAAGTGGCTCAGAGTGTTAACATACCTTTTACGGTCGGAGGCGGAATTTCGTCAGTAAAGGATGTTTCGGCCTTGCTGCATGCAGGGGCGGACAAGATATCCGTCAATTCTGCCGCTGTGCGTGAACCGGGACTGATCGATGAGCTGAGCAGGGAATTCGGCAGCCAGTGTATTGTGGTAGCCATCGATACGCGCTTCATCGAAACGGCGCCAGGGAAATACGAGCACATTGTCCATACGCACGGCGGACGCAGGCCGACTCCCGCAGGCACCCTTGAGTGGGCCCGGGAGGTGGAGGACAGGGGCGCCGGCGAAATACTGCTCACCTCCATGGATACGGACGGGACGAAGGCAGGGTTTGCGCTTGAGCTGACAGCCGCTATATCGGGTAGCGCAGGTATTCCCGTCATTGCTTCGGGAGGAGCCGGCACCATGCAGCATTTCTGCGAAGTATTTACGGAAGGAAAGGCCGATGCCGCCCTGGCGGCCAGTATTTTTCATTTTGGCGAAATCGCCATCCCGGAGCTCAAAGACTATCTTACTGAACAAAATATTCCTATGCGCCGCACGCGCTGAACGTTAACCCAATCGGATTATGAACTTAAATTTTTCAAAATCGCCTGACGGACTGCTGCCGGTTGTCATACAGGACAGCCTGACCGGGAAAGTGCTTATGCTGGGCTATATGAACGCCGAGGCTTTAAAACAGACGCTGGAGTCGGGGAAAGTTACTTTTTTCAGCCGGAGCAAGCAGCGGCTGTGGGTAAAAGGAGAGACGTCGGGCAACTTCCTGTTCGTAAAAGAGGCGCTGGTAGACTGCGACCAGGATACCCTGCTCATCAAAGCCGAACCTGCAGGCCCTGTCTGCCATACGGGAGCGGCGACTTGTTTTGAAAGCTCAAACGACGGGAAATCGCTTTTTCTCAGCTATCTTCAGAAGGATATTATCCGGAAGAGAAAAAATAAGCCGTCTGAGTCGTCCTATACCAGCAAGCTCTTTGCCAGGGGGATCAATAAAGTGGCGCAGAAGGTAGGAGAGGAGGCCGTGGAAGTTGTCATAGAAGCGAAAGACAGCAACGACGAGCTGTTCAAAAACGAGGTGGCCGACCTGCTTTTTCACCTGCTGGTACTGCTGGAGCATAAAAATATTGACTTAGACGAAGTAATTGACGTACTTCGTAGCAGGCACAAGTCCTGATCCCGGCTATCAGCCCGGCCTTTTAACCGATACTTCGATGGCCCGATAGCTATCGGAGTACCAATCACTACATTAATCTTTATACTGTATGAGACTTTTGATAAGACTACTGATCATAACTTTAGGCGTACTGGTTGCAGTCAATATTATCGACGGGGTAGATGTACCCGGTACCCAGCAGGCGATAGTGGTAGCCGTAGTATTCGGGCTTTTGAATGCGTTTCTGAAGCCGGTGCTGCAGATACTCGCCTTACCGGTCACGATTTTAACGTTGGGGATTTTTTATTTTGTCATCAACGTATTTATCGTTTACCTCACTTCTTATATCGTACCCAGTTTCACGGTGGCGGGCTTCATTCCGGCGTTGTTATTCAGCATTGTAGTCTCTCTGGTCTCCTGGCTTCTGGGGATCTTTTTAGACTGAGCGCCGTTTCCCGGAAGCAGTCCGGTCCAGAGCAAAGAATATAACAATGACTATGCTAAACCAGTTCGAAGAATTAAGGGACACACTTTACAGGTTTATTGAAACCCGTATCGACCTGCTGGAAGTTGAGACGCGCGGCTATATTGAGAAGATAATTCTCAAGCTGGTCTATGCGGCGCTTGTTTTGATAGCGGTCGCGATCCTGGTCACTTTTCTGTTGCTGCTGCTGGCGGTTTATTTAAATACCCTGCTTCAGAGCGTATTTGCAGGATACCTGATCATAGCGGGGTTTTTCGCCTTTGTGCTTGTCCTGCTTCTGGGCTTCCGCGAAGCCTGCCTGAAATTTATCCGCTGGATACTGGAAAAGATCTTCTAGCATGACGAGCCGGACGAAGGCTGCACAGTTCCCGGTCTCAGGCGTTTTAAACGCGAAAACCGGGTTCGCTGATTGAGATTTCGCAGGAATCGTTATTTTTGAGAAATATTGAGGAAAAAGAATCCGGAGCATACGCGCATGAACCTGAGAGCACCAAAAATTTCGCCCCCTTTTACCTCCAGTACCGAGGAGGAAAAGGATGTCTTAAATGAGAGGCTGAACCTTTATAAGGACAAGCTGGATGACCAATGGTCTGGTATCAAGCATGACCTGTCGGAATACGGGAAGCGCGCTGCCATAATAGGCGGCGTGGTCCTGGGCGTTTACGGGCTCCTTAATCTTATCCTGCCGGAAGCCGACGAGGAGGAGGAGCTGCATGTCGTGGAGGATAGAAGGCCGGTGAAAAAAGCCGGGATAGGAATTCCGCTGGCAGGCGCAATACAGAGCATTTTGTGGACTGTGGCCATGAGCTGGGCTAAAGAAAAGGTCAGGGATTTTGTGGTAGCAGATAAACCGGCGAATATTGAAAGTGAAGAATAATTTGGTTGCCCGGCTCCTGGAAAGAAAAAGGAGTAAAATAAAATCGCTGGCAGTGTTGCTCGACCCGGATAAGGTTGACATAGAAACGCTGCCTTCTTTTGTTCAAAAGGCTGTTTTATGCGGAGTCGACTTTTTTTTTATCGGCGGGAGCCTGATAACCCATTACCGTCTCGATCGTCTCGTAAAGGGAATAAAAGAGCATTGCAGCGTTCCGGTGGTTCTTTTCCCGGGCAATAGCCTTCATATCGAGCCCGGCGCCGATGCCATCCTGTTGCTGAGCCTTATTTCCGGCAGGAACCCCGAGTTGCTGATCGGCCAGCACGTAACCGCTGCGCCGCTTTTAAAAAGGAGCCGGCTGGAGATCATTCCCACCGGCTACATGCTGATAGAAAGCGGCAGGACAACGACAGTATCCTATATAAGCAACACCCTGCCGATCCCGGCAGATAAGCCCGACATAGCGGTGTGTACGGCTATGGCCGGCGAAATGCTCGGTCTGCAGACCATCTTCCTGGATGCCGGCAGCGGCGCATTGCGGCCTGTCCCGGCAGACATGATACGGGCTGTGAGCAAGGGTGTCGACATACCCCTGATCGTAGGCGGCGGTATCGATACGATCGAAAAGGCATCGGCTGCTCTGAATGCCGGCGCAGACCTGATCGTGGTCGGCAACGCCATAGAGCGGGACCCGCTTTTCCTGGAAGGACTTTCACTCCTCGAAAAGCAGGAGAGAGTGCTTGATAATTCATAACCCTCCATTTTCATCCCGGATGGAACTGACCGATTTCAGAACAGCTATCGACCGGTACAAGGTACTTTTTTTCGATGCTTTCGGCGTATTGAAAACATACAATGCCCTCATTCCCGGAATTGAGAAGACATTCGGATACCTCAGGGAAACCGGCAAGGAGTTTTACATCCTGACCAATGATGCTTCACGCAGCCCCGAGCAGCTTGCTGAGTCCTATCACAGGCTGGGCCTCTATGATATAGGTCCCGATTCCATCGTTTCATCGGGCATGCTGGCCAGGGAGTATCTGCAGTATAAGGTCGAAAACGGTACGGTGGCTTACCTGGGAACAAGGAATTCCGCGCACTACCTGGAAACGGCCGGTCTTAAAGCGTTGTCGATTGCCGATCTCGATCCGGAAAATATGGACGATATCCGCGCCCTGGTTTTTATGGACGACGAAGGCTTCGACTGGAATACGGATCTGAACAAAACGCTCAACCTGATCCGGAGACGGACCATCCCGGTCATAGTGGCCAATACCGACAAGACCTACCCGATGGGTATGAAGACAGTGGCCATAGCCATCGGCGCGGTTGCGAAAATGATCGAGGATATCGTTGGAAAGCAGTTCATGCGATTCGGTAAGCCCGATGCACAGATGTTTATTTTTGCCTATCAGCATATCCAGAACAACCCCGGGGTGAGCCGCAGCGACATCCTGATGGTAGGCGATACGCTGCATACCGACATATTAGGAGGAAACAAGTTCGGGCTCGATACCGCATTGGTGCTTACCGGCAATACGCGCCTGGAAGAAGTAGACATGCGGATCAGGAGCACAGGCATTATACCTACTTATATTTGCGAGTCGGCGGTAGTTAAATGAGCCGGCTTCTTTTATAAATGCATACTAACTTTTTTGAATTCTTATGCTATCAAAAACTTACGGCAGCGCGGTTTATGGGGTAAATGCTACTATGATCACGCTAGAAGTGACCGTCGCGCAGGGACTCGGTTTTTTTATGGTAGGGCTTGCCGACAGCGCTGTGAAGGAAAGCCAGCAACGTGTAGAGGCTTCGCTGACGTTTTCGGGCTATAAGATGCCCCGGCAGAAAATTGTGGTGAATATGGCTCCGGCCGACCTGAGAAAAGAAGGCTCTGCCTACGACCTGCCGATAGCGCTGTGCGTGCTCGAATCTTCCGCGCAGATCATCCCGGCCAGGAGCCTTCAGGATTATGTAATTATGGGAGAGCTCTCGCTCGACGGCTCGCTGAGACCGATAAAGGGGGTATTGCCTATTGCTGTCGAGGCGAGAAGGCAGGGATTCAAAGGTTTTATCCTTCCTTCGGAGAACGCGCATGAAGCAGCTATTGTCAATCAGCTGGATGTGATCCCGGTACAGTCCGTCAGGGAAGCGATAGATTTCCTGGAGGGTAAAAAGGAGATCCTGCCGCTGCAGGTCGATACAAGAGATCTGTTTTACAGCAGCCAGAACGATTACGATGCCAATTTTGCTCATGTCCAAGGACAGGAGAATATCAAGCGGGCGCTGGAAATCGCGGCTGCAGGAGGGCACAACGTGATCATGATAGGGCCTCCCGGCGCGGGGAAAACGATGCTTGCCAAAAGGATCCCCGGTATACTTCCGCCTCTTACGCTTCACGAGGCGCTTGAGGCTACCAAGATACATTCGGTAGCCGGGAAGCTGGCTGCCCATTCATCCCTGATCTCGAGAAGGCCTTTCCGGTCTCCCCATCATTCGATATCGGATGCGGCGCTGGTGGGAGGCGGCAGCTTTCCGCAGCCCGGTGAAATTTCCCTGGCGCACAACGGCGTCCTTTTCCTCGACGAGCTTCCCGAATTCAAGCGCACGGTGCTGGAAGTGATGAGACAGCCGCTCGAAGAGCGGAAAGTAAGTATTTCGCGGGCCCGGATGGCGGTTGAATTTCCGTCGAATTTTATGCTTATTGCCAGTATGAACCCCTGTCCGTGCGGGTACTACAACCATCCCGACAAGGAATGCGTCTGCGGGCCGGGGGTTGTACAGAAATATCTTAATAAAGTCAGCGGGCCGCTTCTCGACCGGATCGACCTGCATGTGGAGGTAACGCCTGTTTCCTTCGACCAGATCTCATCCGTGAGGAAATCCGAAAGCAGCAGCGAAATCAGGGAGAGGGTGATCCGGGCAAGGGAAAAGCAGACCGAACGCTTTAAGGAGACCCCGGGGATCTATTCGAATGCCATGATGTCGCCGGAAATGGTAAAGGAAGTCTGCGGGATAAGCGAGGCAGGAAGGATTTTGCTCAGGACAGCCATGAACCGCCTGGGGTTGTCGGCACGCGCATACGACCGGATCCTGAAGGTATCCAGGACCATAGCCGACCTGGCGGAAAGCGCTGAGATCAAAATAGAGCACCTGGCGGAGGCTATCCACTACCGGAGCCTGGACCGGGAAAACTGGGCCGGGTAAAATGGGAAAATTTATCTAATTGGATAAATTTGTTTTATATTTCAGATATTGAGAGCGCTATGTATACAACCTATCATTTAACATCTGCCCAGGAAGTCAGCACTGATATTTTGGATGCTATCAAAGCCATGTTTAAATCAAAACCCATTACAATTATAGTAGAGGAAGACCAAAGCGGGGATTATGAATTAACTGCCGATATGAAGACCATCCTGGAAGAACGCCTGCAAGAGGATGAAAAGGAATACCTGCCTGCACTTCAGTCTATCGGGGATTTAAATAAAAAATATGGCCTATAATGTTATTATTTCTCCCCGGGCCCCAAAAAGAAATAGAAAATGCAATAGATTACTATTTGCTATACAGTACAGATGCTCCTGCTAATTTTATCGGAGCGCTGAAAAGCGCTTATGACTCACTGCAGGACACGCCAGCTCAAAACAGGATACATTACAACGGCATCAGGGCGCTGAAGCTTAAAAAGTTTCCCTATCTCCTTTACTACATCATTAACGAAAGCAAGCAAACTGTCAGAGTGCTGTCCTGCTTTCACAGCAAACGAAACCCCTTGAAGAGGCCAGGTTAATAAATTCCGTTCTGTAACCAATGTCACAGACATTGCCATTTTTTTACCCCACTTTTGTCGGAGTTTTTGAATAAGGCAATAAGAGCAGGCTTAAATGGAATTGGCAGGTTACCTCGCTTCTTTTATAGTAGGAATTTCCCTGGGACTGGTAGGCGGGGGCGGTTCTATCCTGATGGTTCCTGTTCTGGTATACCTTTTCGGAATAGCGCCGGTCAATGCAACTGCTTATTCGTTGTTTATTGTAGGCCTTACGAGCCTTATCGGGGCTTTTCCCAAAATCAGGCAAAACCTGGTCAGTTTCAGAACAGCCGTGGTATTCGGGATCCCTTCCATTTTTTCAGTATTCCTGACCAGGAAATACCTGGTTCCTGCCATCCCGGAAACAATATGGCGCAGTGGTGAAATGGTGATTACACGTTCGCTTGCCCTGATGGTGCTTTTCGGGATCATTATGATAGTCGCTTCCGTGTCCATGATAAAGGCAAAGGAGTGTGTTGACTGCAGTGACGACGAAAGCCAGCATTTCAATTACCCGCTGATATTGCTGGAAGGGATCCTGGTAGGCCTGCTGACCGGCCTGGTAGGAGCCGGGGGAGGATTTTTGATCATTCCTGCGCTGGTTGCGCTGAGCAAGCTGACTATGAAAAAGGCAGTAGGCACTTCTCTGCTCATCATAGCGGCCAAGTCGCTGATAGGTTTTGCAGGCGACCTGAATGCCGGCGTAGTGCACATCGACTACCGGATCCTCCTGCTGGTCACTGTGCTGGCCGTAGGAGGTATATTTGCAGGAAACGCCCTCTCCGGGAAGATAGACGGCGAAAAGCTGAAAAGGCTTTTTGGCTGGATGGTGCTTGTCATGGGTGTATATGTCATCATTTCGGAGATGGCAGGAATACTGCCGTAAGGCTTGTTTATCCACTCGCTAAAAAATTGTATTTTAGAATTTGTAAATCAAAGAGATCTCAATCATGAAAGTTGAACAAATCTATACAGGGTGTCTCGCCCAGGGCGCTTACTACATAGCCAGCAACGGAGAGGCGGCCATCATAGATCCGCTGAGGGAGGTAGGCCCCTACCTGAAAAGAGCAGAGAAGGACGGGGTGAAGATCAGGTATGTCCTGGAAACACACTTTCATGCCGATTTTGTAAGTGGTCATCTCGACCTGGCACGACAGACCGGTGCAACGATCGTATACGGCCCTACCGCCCGGCCGGGCTTTGACGCGCATATTGCCGAAGATGGTGAAATACTCAGGATCGGAGATGTATCCATAAAGGTGCTGCATACGCCCGGCCACACGATGGAGAGCACCTGCTTCCTGCTTCGCGATGAGAAAGAGAAGGACATAGGTATTTTTACGGGCGATACACTGTTTATCGGGGATGTAGGCCGCCCGGACCTGGCACAAAAAGTGGTGGCTGACCTGACTCAGGATAAGCTCGCCGGACATTTGTATGATTCCCTGCACTCCAAAATTATGCCGCTTGCAGATGACATCATCGTATATCCTGCGCATGGGGCGGGGTCGGCCTGCGGCAAGAATATGAGCAAGGAGACTACTGACACGCTCGGCCATCAGAAAGCCACGAATTATGCGCTGCAGCCTATGGGTAAAGAGGAGTTTGTCGCGAAGGTAACGGAAGGGCTGACGCCTCCCCCGGCTTATTTCCCGGAAAATGTCAGGATGAACATACACGGGTATGAAAGCATAGACCAGGTGCTCGACAGGGGATTGCGGGGGTTGTCGCCGGAAGAATTTGAAGAAGCTGCCAACCAGTTGTCGGCTTTGATACTGGATACCCGTCCTGCTGAGAGATTTGCGCAGGGTTTTATCCCGAACTCCATTAATATCGGTGTGGACGGCAGCTTTGCGCCCTGGGTGGGAGCGCTGATCCCCGACGTGAAGCAGTCGCTTTTACTGGTCACTGATCCGGGGAGGGAAGAAGAGGTGGTGACAAGGCTGGCGAGGGTAGGATACGATCACACGATCGGTTATCTTGAAGGAGGCTTCGAAACCTGGAAAAAGGAGGGGCGTGAAGTAGATACGATCGCTTCCATTACGGCGGAAGAGCTGGCCGGGTATTTCAATTCCGGGGAAGGGGCTGCTCTGTTGGATGTGCGGAAAAACAGTGAATACAGCTCGGAGCATGTGATCGGCGCCGGTAATGTGCCGCTGGATTACATCAACGAGGAGATCGGGAAAGTAGATAAGGACAAAACCTATTACGTCCATTGCGCAGGCGGATACCGTTCCATGATTTTTGCGTCTATTTTAAAGGCCAGGGGCTATGACAAGCTGGTAGACGTTAAAGGCGGCTTCAAGGCGATCAAGGAATCGGGTAAGTTCCCTTTAAGCGATTATGTATGTCCCACTACACTTTTGTAGAAAAATGAAACGTAGATTTCCCTCCGGCCCTGTGCAGGCATTTTTGATCATAATGACCGGTTTGGCTTTCTCTTCCTGTAGTTCGTCAGAAAGACAGGCTGCGGAAACGGTCGACAGGGAAGCGTTTATAGCATTGGGCGACAGTCTCTCGTTGCTGGCGCAAAAAACGTTGCTGCAAAACGTATCGGGCGCTATTGCAAAAGGAGGCGCGGCGCATGCCGTTGCTTTTTGCAATCTCCGGGCGATGCCGCTAACGGATTCCATTGCGTATAAAAATGCTGTTACCATCCGGCGTGTAACCGATAAAGCGAGGAACAGCGCCAATGCGCTTTCGGGAGAGCGTGAGATAGCCCTTTTCCGGAAGATACAGGACAGTCTGCAAAGCGGCAGCGTTCAGCCTCACTACCTGCTGGAAGATGAAAGCGGCCGGACCGTATATTACAAGCCCATTTTACTTGCAATGCCCACCTGTCTGCAATGCCATGGCGCCCCCGGGAAAGACATAGAGGCTGCTACGCTTGCGGAAATCAAAGAGAAATACCCGGACGACGAAGCAACAGGCTATATACCCGGCCAGCTCCGGGGTCTATGGAAAATTACGGCTGCGCCCTGAATTGCCACTTCCCGATAAATTGCTCCGGGTTTCATGAATTGCTCCGGGTTTCATGAATTGCTCCGGGTTTCATGAATTGCTCCGGGTTTCAACCCGGAGGACCAGAAATTCAAAACTTCGGACAGGATAATTCCTTCATCTTCCTTTTGATGGGCTTTTTCCTCGGCGGGAAGTTTTCAAACAGGTAGCTGAGCGAGATCTCATGAGCTCCGCCGCTGCTGAACCCCAGGGTAGAAATGGTGGCATCGTAGCTGTAGCCTATCGAAAATTTATCCTGGCGGTAGCCCAGCAGCAGGATAAGCGCCTCATGGTTATTGATATTGATATTGTAGCGTTTGATGGGCAGGCCGCGGTACCAGGCCCCGAAAGTCAGCGGCGCATAAGTGACATACATACCCAGGTCGAGCTGGTCATACTTCCCCTGTTTCTTATACATGATGGCCGGAGAAATAGTTTTCTCGATGTCGATCTCGTTTCCCAGGAAAGTATACCCGGCAAACGGGATCCGCAGCCCTGCATGGAAGCTGGTTTTCATCGGAAGCCGGGCAATTTCCAGGTTGGAAAAAGCCTGGTCGGGCCTGTTCATGTGATGGACCGACACCCCTGCCCAATACCAGTCCGAATAAGCCATCAGCCCTGATGAAAAATCGGCATAGAATATGGAAGGCGTTCCCTGGGCGACGGGATCACCGGTCGCGGGGTTCTGCAGGTAGCCGTCCGGGGAAAACTGGTCCCCGAACGTAAGTCCGAAATAATCGAGCTTGCGGGTCGCCATGGTGCCCTGGAGCCCCATTCTCAGGAAATTTTCTTCATCGAGCTGAACCTGGTAGGAATATTGCAGCCCGAGCTCGGTCGATTTGATATTGCCTGCTCCCTGGCTGTCGGTAGTGACCAGGAAACCAAGACCGCTGTTGAGGCTGGGCAGGAACATGTCCAGCCCGAAGGTCGTCGTAATGAAGTTTGCCGAAAGGGAAGGCCACTGGTTCCGGTAGTTGAGCGTGGCCCTGGTTTCAAGCGCGCCGCCCGCCATGGCCGGGTTCAGATACAGGGGATTTGCGTAAAACTGGGAAAATTGCGGATCCTGCGCCCAACCTTTTTGGCTAAAAAGAGTCAATATAAAAAATGCAAGCCAAATTTTTTTCATAAAATGTCCTATCTGATGTTCTGCCTGGCCATCTTTTCAAAATCTGAATACGCTTTTCCTGATAGTTTAGTTACATCGACGACAACTATCGCGTTGAACTTCAAATCTGAATACGCTCTTATTGATAGGGGTGCATTGCCACAATTTGTATACAATCAACGTAATATGATTCAAAATTAAGGTATTTTAGCAGATAAAAATATCTAAAATTTCAAGAGCCGTTTTTCGTTTAGATATATGGCCATTACCCGGCACAAATCCGGGATTAATTCAAGAGGAGGAGAGAACCTGATGAGCGGTACCCATAGAAGCAGTTTCCTGGTAATAGTAGTCCTGGTTTCCTTCCTGTCAGGCTGGGGGAGCAGGCTGTATGCCCAGAGCGGCTTCGTGGTGAAAAATCCCTGTATGGGAAACCCCGCGTGCGACGGCGACGGGGTGACATTTGCCGATACCATAGTAAGCGCGACCGGCTGGCAGTGGAGTTTCGGTGACGGGCAAACAGGGGATGAGAGGAATGTGATCCATCCGTACATGTCGCCCGGGAATTATACCGTTACGCTCACCAGGACGCTCCAGGGGGGCGGTTCCGAGACTGTGAGCCAGTCCGTGACGGTAGGGGAGCTTCCGCAGGATTTTCAAAACTGGCGGACGGATACCACTATTTGCCCGGGCACTACCATCGAGCTGGACCCTTATCCTCAGGGAGCTCCGTCCGGCGCCAAATTTATATGGTATCCGAAGGGAGATACGACACAGGTGCTGCAGGTAGACAGCTCGGGATGCTATTCTGTAGAAGCCATCATGCCTAACGGCTGCCGGATCCAGAATATGGTCAATGTGAAGCTTTGTATGGAGCCTTCAGGCAACCAGGGCGCCAAGTGGTATTTCGGGAACGAAGCCGGGCTTGACTTCCAGGGTGGGGATCCGTCTCCCCTTACCGACGGGAAGCTGAATACAAAGGAAGGGACATCCGTTATATCCAATTCTAAAGGCGAGCTGCTGTTTTATTCCGATGGAGTTACCATTTACAACGCCGACGGCGATAAAATGCCTTGCTTTGACGGATCCTGCGATGACCTGAGGGGAAGCCAGGACGCTACCCAGTCAGTGCTGATCGTACCCCAGCCTACCTGCCGGGGATGCGAATACCTTTACAACGTGTTTACGACCACTTCGATCAGCGCAACCGAGAAGGTCCTGACGGTAAGCGTGGTAGACATGCGGCGTGAAAACGGCAAAGGGGCCGTCATCGAGCAGAACCGGGTTTTGCACGGGAATACTACCGAACGGCTCGTTTCTTCCCGCAATGACCAGGATACCACTTACTGGACGATCAGCCATGACTATGGCAGCAATACCTTCCGGATCTTCCATGCTACAACGGGCGGGCTCGTCGAATCCGGGACTTTCAACGGCGGTGTAGAGCACGATACCGAAAACAGGGGAGAAGGGCAGATGAAGTTTTCAGCGGCCGATTCTACCGGTCAGCGGCAGCTGGCAGTGGTGGTGCCGGGCCCTGCCCGCAACTATGTAGACCTGTTCGGTTTCAATGACCAGGACGGCACGATGTCGCATACCCGGACCCTGGATCTCGGTCCTGCGCCGCCGACAGCCTACGGCGTCGAATTTTCTACCGACAATACAAAGCTGTATGTCACTTTTATGGGCGGCGGCGGCACGGATTCGAAACTTGTCCAGTATGATCTCAATGCGGCCGACGACAGTCTTATAGTGGCCTCGGCCATGACCATCGACAGCTCGCGGACGCTTACTTTCGGAGCGCTTCAGGCGGCTCCCAACGGTAAGATCTATATGGCCATACAGGGAGCTGAGTACCTGGCAGTAATCGGCGAGCCCAACGATACAACGAGGATTTTGAGCCGGCTTGAATACGAGAGGGAGGGCGTCAGGCTGGCCGGTAAGCACAGCCAGCTCGGGCTGCCCAACTTTGTGCAGAATTTTACGAACCCGAGCGACGGTCCCGGTTTCAGCGCCGAGGGCTTCTGTGTCAACGAGCCTACTAATTTTACGGCATCGCCGCTTTGTAATCCTATAGAAGATAATTATACCTGGGACTTCGGGGATGGTACCGGCATGACCGGGAAAGAAACCGAAGTAACGCATACCTACACCGCTCCCGGGATTTATAAGGTTACCTTATTGGCCTCTAACAAATGTCTCGATACGCTTTTTACCGAGGAAATCGAGATTTTTGACGTGCCGAAGGAATCCGGCCTGGAGCCGTACATCGAAATATGCGCCAACGAATATGAGCTCAATCCTACCGTTGAGGCGAAAAACTATGTTTGGGTTGATATAGCGCGCAACCGGATTGTAAGCCGGGACCGGGTGCATACGGTCTATCCGCCCGGAGGCGATTTCCTGCTCCTTATGTGGAATGACCCAACTGCCGAGTGCTTGTTTGTTGATACGGTGAATGTCGTGATGAGGCGGCCACCGCCTCTCGATCTGGGCCCGGACCTGGCCATGTGCCGAGACAGCTCCATTACAATAAGCACCCCCGGACAGTCGTGGAGAGAGTTTTTGTGGAGCAACGGGGAGACTTCCCGCGATCTGACGGTAACCCAGCCCGGTACCTATTGGGTAGAGGCAAAAGATGCGAATGAGTGCGTCAACAGGGATACCATCCAGGTAGTAGAAAGGCCCAAGCCCAGGATTACCGCCGAGTTAACAGGGCCTACCGGCTGCACTACCAGCGATGGCGTTATTACCATCAGGAATATCACTCCCGGCACGATTCCTGACTACACATTTGCCTGGAGCGATGTGTCGGGCGCGTCCCTGGGAACAGGAAGCGTGCTGCTCGACAGGAGAGAAGGGGCTTATACGCTGCGGATGTCAGGGTACGACGATGCCTGTGTTGCCGATACCACCCTGCACCTGAGGTCGCCTGCCAATAACCTGAACCTGAGGCCGGTTGTGACGGATGCTTCCTGTACCGACCCGGAAGGCGGGCAGATCGCATTCCAGGTGATAAGCGGCAACCCGAACGAATACATATGGTATAACGAAGCGGGTATTGAGCTGGGCCGCGCCGATACGGTAGCCGGTCTACCGCGCGGGGCATACAGTATGCTGGCCCGGGATGCAGGAGGATGTACGTTTACGATGAAGCCGATAATGGTGGGTATGATCATGAACAACCTGGCGGATCTCGGGCCTGACGTAGCCAAATGTGAGGATGATCCGGTCGAGCTGGCTCCGCTGGCGGTAGACTTTCCTCATAACAATTACCTGTGGAGTACGGGTGAAACCACTCATACAATTACCGTTACCGAGGCTGGAACTTACAAGCTGACGGCGTTCAATACCGAAAACGGCTGTAAAGGAGAGGACGAGATCACGGTCAGGCAGGCGCCCAAGCCGGCTGTCGGCTTGCCGGAAGAATACGGGCTTTGCATGGACGAACCCGATCCTTCGGTTACACTGAAGCCTACGGGCCGGTCGGGCTACCTTTACTACTGGCCGCAGGTAGCCGATTCGTCGCAGCAAATCACCGTCACCCAGTTGGGGACCTATACCGTTATGGTAACCAATACCGAAGGCTGTACCATAGAAAAAACTACCGAAGTGCTGGATAAGTGCGAGCCGCGGCTGGTGATCCCTTCGGCTTTCTCTCCCGATGGCAATGGTATTAACGATGTGTTGGATATTATCGGGCTCTACCTTACAGACTTTGATCTCAAGATATACAACAGGTGGGGAGAAGTGATCTTCGCGTCTTCCAACCTGGATCATAAATGGGACGGGCGCTATAAAGATGTAAAAGTACAGCCGGGCGTATACGCCTATGTGGCAACCTACCGGAGCTCCGATTACCCGGAACGGCCGAAGTATAAAATGAGAGGATCGGTAACGGTAGTGAGGTAGTTGCTTTTTCCTTAACTTTGGCCTATGAGAAAGGACTATCTGACAGGAGAGAAGAATGTTTCCGGCGGTGCTGCGGAAGGAGAAATAGAACGGGCTTTGCGCCCTTTGTCTTTTTCCGATTTTACCGGCCAGGACAAGGTGCTGGAGAATCTCAAGGTGTTTGTAGAAGCTGCAAGACGGCGTGGCGACGCGCTCGATCATGTGCTGCTGCACGGCCCTCCCGGACTAGGGAAGACTACCTTGTCTCATATCATCGCCAATGAGCTGTCGGCCAATATAAAAATATCTTCAGGACCGGTGCTCGACAAGCCGAGCGATCTTGCCGGGCTGCTGACCAATTTGCAGGAGTTCGATGTCCTTTTTATAGATGAGATACACCGGCTGAACCCCGTTGTGGAAGAGTACCTGTATTCCGCGATGGAAGATTATAAAATCGATATCGTGCTGGATACGGGCCCGAATGCCCGCAGCATACAGATCGGGTTGAACCCGTTTACGCTGATCGGCGCCACTACCCGGGCCGGGATGCTGACATCGCCCCTGCGCGCAAGATTCGGGATCAACGCCCGGCTGGAATACTACGACGCCCGGCTGCTGGCGTCTATCGTAAAGCGTTCTGCCCGCATTTTAAAGACCAGGATAGATGACGAAGCCGCGTTCGAGCTGGCGAGGCGAAGCAGGGGGACTCCCCGTATCGCCAATAACCTGCTCCGGCGCACCCGCGATTTTGCCGAGGTGAAAGGGACAGGCGTTATTACCGTGGAGATCGCCCAGATGGCGCTGAGCGCTCTGGATGTCGATCAGAACGGGCTGGATGAAATGGATAACCGTATTTTGTCGACCATCGTCGAAAAGTTCAAAGGCGGACCCGTAGGCCTGTCTACCATCGCTACCGCCTGCGGTGAAGAGGCGGAAACGATAGAAGAGGTATACGAGCCGTTCCTGATCCAGGAAGGCTTTCTCAAACGAACGTCAAGGGGGCGCGAGGCTACCGAAAAGACATACCGCCACCTGGGTATAATGCCCCGTCCACGGACAGGAGAGCTGTTTTAAATCCCTTTCAGCCACTCCTGGTATTTGTCCCCCAGGATAGGTACCACCTTTTCCTTGCCGTTGACGGCATAGAGAAGACCGGAAACCCATAGGTAAACCAAAACAAAAAAAGCGGCAAAGCCCAGGAGCCATCCCAGGAAAGGCACCCAGCTGACCAGCCCGACTGCGAGTCCCGTCAGCATGATGCCCAGCGACTGCCTGATATGAAAAGAGGCGAAGCTGTTTTTCTTATCGTTGTTGAGAACGAGCGCTATCACCAGGCCGACAATGGTGAGGTAAGCGATGAGAGCGGTGGTTTTCCCTTCTTCTACTACTGTGTTGGAAGAGCCTGGTACGGGGGCATCGAATTCTGTCATAGTGTTTTTGCAGGAAATTAGAACAATTAATTTAAGGTTAAGATTTTCAGCCTTCATTCAGGTTTCCTCAAATATAATCACTAAACAGGGAAAATGTCAATTTATTGAGTAAGAGGTTCTTCCGATTTATTTTCTGGAAGTGCGCATTGCTTTTACTTTCCTGATTTCAGGGTTGTTGATAAAATCCCTGTACGTTGAGGATTCGACGCCGTAGATGGCGATCTTCCCGTTTTGGTCGGCGTGCACGCCGAACCCGTGGGTCTTGGTGAGGGGAGAAGCCCGGAAACAGGGCTGCCCTTTGGAAAAGAACTCCTTCCGGGCTGCTTCATAATCCGATTGCTCTATTCCGTTCCGGTCGGCGAATACCTGGAACAGCACGTCATCAGATGTAAATTCGTAGGGATGACCGGCGATGAGCTCATACTGCTGCTGCGCCACGCTCTTTTTTTCTCCTTTCTGCACCGGTATTTTACCTTCGGTCACTGAACAATCTTCAGCGACTTCGATGAAAGTGTCGGTATAATTGGTCGTGTGGATTTTGTCTTTGCCGTACATATCTGTGGATTTGCCGCTTTTTTCCGGTCGGGAAGTTTAACATATACAAATATCCTGTTTTTAGCATGGTTTGCCTTACTTTGGACCAGGATTTCTTATTTTTATACGACCAAAAAGGGGGAATTTATATGGTATTTCATTCTTTTTCCAGGAGGGAATGGCTCAGGCTCTGCGGAGCCCTCTCTGTAACGGCAATGGGTACCCGGGCTTCCGTCGAAGCCGGAAGTGGGTTTTCCCTTCAAAAAAGGAAGCTCAAAGTGAGCCTGAATGCTTATTCCTTCCACAAGCCCTTGTCAGAAGGCCGCATGACGCTGACCGACCTGCTGGAATTCTGCGCAGATCATGACATCGACGGGGCCGATCTGACAGGCTACTACTTTCCCGGCTACCCGGAAGTTCCGCCTGATGAATATCTTTACGAACTCAAACGCAAGGCTTTCAGGCTGGGGGTCGATATCAGCGGGACGAGCGTCAGGAACGATTTTACCAATCCCGATAATGCAAAGCGGGAGGAAGATATCGGGAGGATCCGGAAATGGATAGTGGCTGCTTCCAAAATCGGGGCGCCGGTGATCCGCATTTTTTCAGGGAATGACAAACACCAGGGTGCGGGCAGGGAGGTTGTGCTCGACCGTATGGCAGGCGAAATACTTCAATGCGTCGAATTCGGGAGAAAGAACGGGGTCATAGTAGCGGTTCAGAACCATAACGATTTCCTCCTCAGCGCCGGCCAGACCATCGAAATACTTCAAAAAGTAAACTCCGCCTGGTTTGGGCTGATCCTGGATATCGGGAGCTTCCACGGGCCGGACCCCTACGAGGAAATAGCCCGCTGCATACCTTATGCAGTTAACTGGCAGATAAAGGAAAAAGTTTATCCCGGCGGGAAAGAGGAAAAAACAGACCTTAAAAGGCTGTTTGGTCTTATACATGCATCCGGGTACCGCGGTTATCTCCCGGTTGAAACGCTGGGTCCGGGAGATCCGTTTGAGAAAGTCCCGGTGTTCCTGAAAGAAGTAAAAGAAGCGCTTTACAGTGCGGCTGCCGACCGGTAGTATGAAGTGAAGCCCGTGCGTATTAGTAATGTTAATTGTGGTACCAGAAGTTATTTTATGAGAAATTTATTAATGCTGCTCGCGCTTGTTGTAAGCGTGCCGGTGTACTCCCAGGACCTGTCCCTGACCTACGCCGAAAGGCTGGGATTTCCCAAAGGAAAGAAAGTAGTCATTCTTCATATTGACGATGCCGGGATGTCGTATGACTCTAACCTGGGTACGGAGCGTGCCCTGAAAGAGGGTGTGGCCAATTCGGTAAGCGTGATGATGCCCTGCGGGTGGGTGCCTGGATTTGTTCATTTCCTGAAAGAAAACAAAGATATCGATGCGGGGCTTCATCTCACCCTGACTTCCGAATGGACGCAATACAGGTGGGGGCCGCTCGCGGGAAAGCCAATGGTAAGAAGTCTTGTAGACCGTGAAGGAGCGCTCTGGCCTTCGGTGAAGGATGTGGTGAAAAACGGCTCCGCAGAACATGTGGAGACGGAGATCAGGGCGCAATTGGAAAGAGCGCGGACCATGGGTTTTGAACCTACGCACATGGACTCCCACATGGGAACATTGTTTGCGACACCGGAATTTCTGCAACGCTACATAAAGGTGGGCATCGAGGAGAAAATACCGGTGATGCTTCCCGGCGGGCACAATACGCTGATAAAGGTGGATGAGCGGCTCGAAGGCGAGGCGCTGGATATGATCAGGAAGCTGGGAAGGACCTTGTGGGACGCCGGCCTGCCGGTCCTGGACGACCTTCATAACACCAGCTACGGGTGGGTGCCGGAAAGTGCGGACAGGATAAGCAAGGCTCAGCTTCAGAAGTATAAGGCCGATAAATACATCAGGGCGCTTAAAGAAGAGATACAACCCGGCCTTACGATGGTCATCATGCATTGTACGCACCCTACCGAAGTTTTCAGCCATATTTCCAGCTCGGGCGCTACGCGGGAAGGAGATTTGCTGGCTATGCTCGATCCGCGTCTGAGGAAAGCAATCGAGGAGGAAGGCGTTATCCTGACTACCTGGCGGGAAATAATGGAGCGGCGTGGAAAAGTGAAGTGATCGTTGATGGCCGACCTGCACTTCTTTGATTTTACAGACTTCGATCTCGGCAACTGGTCTTACAACCAGTTGCTGAGATTCCTTCCGCCGGAATTATCGTCGCTTACAAGGCGCGGCCATAAAACGGAAATAGCAGAGGCGCGCGTGAATGAAGCGCTTCTCTCGATTGCATCTGCCGCCAGCTCGGCGCTGGTGACGGTTCGCCAGGAAGACAGGAGGCTTCACATCGGCTGCAGCTGTGGCGGGATCTCCGGGAAGCTCTGCGTTTTCCAGGTACAGGCTGTTCTCAACCTGCTTGAAAACCAGGAGCTGCGAATTTTTTTTGACAGTGGAAAAAGGGAGCAGCAGTTTAGGATCACTGGTGAGAAATACGGGTTCCGGGACATTGACGACCTGGAAAAGGAGTTTGAGCTGGTCTGGGACGGCCGGCCTGTCGTAAAGCCCAGGAATGAGCACCTCCAGGCCTGTGACGATGAAAACCTGCACCTTCTGGCCTCCGAGCTCACACCGCCGAAGCCGGTCCTGCCCGAATGGAACGAAGATGCCGTCAAAATCCTGGTATGGACGCAGAGCCGGTTCCAGGATAATTTTCAGCTCGGTATTTTCGAAGCTTTTACAACCGCCGGCGGGAACCTGAGGGGGCCGGTACGCCCGGTTCATGCCGTCGATCTGCTGCTGGAGGCGGAAACGACCGACCATCTGAAATTCTACGGGGCCGTGGCGAAATTCCAGGATCAGCACCGCTCCGCCGGCCAGGTTACAGACCGGCAGGCTTTTTACTGGCTGCTGAAAAACCCCGACCGGCTACCTGTTTACATTCACAACTTCGGTATCAGTGAATCGATCGTGCCGCAGGCATTGAGACTGGTAGAGATGGTTTCGAAGGAAATGGAAATGTCGCTGACCGTGCACGATGCCGGGGAGTTCTTCGAGGTAAAGGGTGTGCTGACAATAGAAGGAAAGTCGTTCGACCTGCTGGAAACCCGGCTGCGCTGCGGGAATTTCCTGCTGGCGGGCAACAGGCTTCATCTCATCGAGAGGGACGGGTTTAAAGAGCTCCTGGAGTACCTGCAAAGACACAGGAATAAAATCGTGCTCCACCGGAGCAGGTACGAGGCCTTTCGGAAAGAAGTCCTGGAGCGCGTAGAAAATTATACCCGGGTAACCTATACCTACCTGAAAACCGCCGGGAAGAAGCAAAAGAAGGAGCTCGGGCTGGACTACCCGCCCCGGAAAATTCTCTATCTGGACGATGCCGGGCAATATGTCCATCTGACGCCGGTCGTGCAGTACGGCCATGTGGAGCTGCCGGTATTGTCGCCCAGGGTGCTCTACATGGTCGATCATGAAGGAAGGCCATTCAAAGTGGAAAGAGAGAACAGGACGGAAATGGAATTTGCTACCTCCCTCATGCTGTCGCACCCGGGATTCGCGGAGCAGGCGGGGCAGGACTACGTTTACCTCCATAAATTGAAGTTCCTGGATGAAGACTGGTTCCTGAAAACATTTCAGGAATGGCGGAACCAGGGGATCAGGATCCTTGGCTTTAACAGGATTCAGAATAACAGGCTGAATGAATACCAGGCAAAGGTCACGGTGACGGTTGTCAGCGGGATAGACTGGTTTGAGACAAAAGCCGAGGTGCGTTTCGGTGAAGAGGTAGTGCCGCTCCGGCAGCTTTTTACTTCGGTAAGGAACAAAAGCCGCTATATCCCGCTGGCCGACGGAACAACGGGTATCCTGCCGCAGGAATGGCTGGAAAAGCTGGCCGGCTACTTCCGTATCGGATCCGTTCATGGCGAAACGGTCAGAACGCTCAGGCAGCACTTTGGCGAGCTTCGCGATTTATACCCGGAAGCCTATCTTTCGCCATCGGCCCGGGCCGATATTCAGCTGCTTGCCGATACGCTCGGCAACCTCGATGAAATCCCGGCTGTTCAGCTCCCCGGAGGCTTCAGGGGAGTGCTTCGCGATTACCAGTACGAAGGGGTCAAATGGCTGGCTTTTATGGGAGACCTCGGCTTCGGCGCCTGCCTCGCCGACGACATGGGGCTGGGAAAGACCATCCAGGTCATCGCTTATTTGCTTATATGCAAGAAAAGGCTCCCGGGGTCTACCAGCCTGGTAGTAGTACCGGCTTCCCTGCTTTTCAACTGGCAGACGGAGATCGCCAGGTATGCTCCGGATCTGCGTTTTGCAGCTTACTACGGCGAGGGACGTAAGATGGATTTCCCCGGACAGCAGGAATTTGACGTGATTTTGACGACTTATTCGGTGATGGTGGCAGAAATACACCGGCTTCGCCTGAATGAGTACCACTGCGTCGTGTTAGACGAGTCGCAGAATATAAAAAATCCATCCTCCCAGCGCTACAGGGCCGCCTGCCAGCTGCGCGCCAGACACCGGATCATTTTGACCGGCACGCCGGTTGAAAACAATACTTATGACCTGTACGGGCAGTTTTCCTTTGCATGCCCGGGGTTGCTGGGATCGAGAAGATATTTCAAAGACCACTATTTCATGCCTGTGGACAAGTTTCACGAATCGGGAAAGATAGAGGAGCTGCAGGCGCGTATCCGTCCTTTCATGCTCCGGAGGACTAAGGAGCAGGTGGCAAAGCAATTGCCGGAAAAGACAGAGATGGTTATTTACTGCGAAATGGGACCGGAGCAGCGCCGGGTGTACGATGCTTATGCGGAGGAATTCCGCCATTACCTGGCCGGGAAGTCGGATGGTGACATCGCCCGCGAAAAATTGCATGTCCTGCAGGGGCTTACCAAGCTGAGACAGATCTGCATCAGTCCCTTGATACTCAATGACGAGGAATACTACGGCGGAGAGTCAGCCAAGATCACGGTGCTGATGGAGCAGCTCGAAAGCCTGGCCGCACACCACAAAATTCTTGTTTTCTCGCAGTTCGTGACCGTGCTGGACCTGGTTCGTGAGGAGCTTGGCACGAGGAGCATAGGCTACAGCTACCTGGTAGGAGCCACTGTCAACAGGGGCGAGGTAGTAAGGGATTTCCAGGAAAGTGAAGAAAAGCGCGTATTCCTGATCAGCCTGAAGGCCGGGGGAACGGGATTGAACCTCACTGCCGCCAGCTATGTCTTTCTGATAGATCCGTGGTGGAACCCGGCAGTGGAAAGCCAGGCAGTCGACCGTGTACACCGGATCGGGCAGGACAAAACCGTCATCGCGATCAGGTTAGTATGTCCCGGCACTATTGAAGAACGGGTTATCCAGCTTCAGCAGAATAAGAAAGAACTGACCGGCGAGCTTATCCGCTCCGAGGAATCTATCGGGAAAGAGCTGGACAAAAAGGCGCTTTTACAGCTTGTATGACCTCATACCGCCGTTTTAGCCTGGTTCTGCCTGATTATATTTTTCCATCTGAAATATCCCTGTATGGCTACGATAAACAGGAAAACAGTCAGCAGGGCATAAAGGGGCAGCTCTTTTTTAATAAGCAGGGGAATGGCAAAAGCGTTGCTGATGTTGAGAAAGATCCAGTTTTCTACTTTTCTCCTGGCCAGCAGCCACATCCCGGCCCAGGCGGTCGCGCTTACCCAGGCATCCCACAAAGGCACGCCCGACGGCGTATAGAATTTTAAGACTACGTAAAGTATCCCGAGCGAAGACAAGGTGATCGCCAAGGCAGTCTGCCATTCCTTCCGGGAGGAGAAGGCTACTACCACCGGCCGGCCGCTTTGTTTTCCCCAGTTCCACCATCCATAGATCGTCATGACAAAATAGTAGACGTTCAGGAGGCTCTCGGCATACAGCCCGGCATGAAAGAGTATATAGGTGGTAATGGCGGTAGTAATGATTCCGGCCGGGTATAACCAGATTTTGTTGGACCGGGCGAGCAGTACTTCCGCGACTGCGGCAGCCACGCCTATCCATTGCAGCAGGGGAGTTTCTTTCAGTTGCATGCCCAGTAGCTGCAGCCATTCGCTAATTGTCATCTATCGAAATTAATTTTAAAGTAGTACTTTTCTTAGCTCAATTCTCCTATCAGCGGAAACCTTTCGAATACTTTTTCGGTATGGGGAGCATCCGAAAGCTCGTCTGTCAGGTCTTGCCCGGCCCAGTGTTCATAGTGCTTTCCGTTGTGCCAGAGCCTCGACTGGCTGACGTCGTAAATCATTCCTTTGTAGGCGCACCAGATCTCTTCTTTGTCCTGGCCGTTTCTGAGGGCCAGCTGCGCTTTGGTGTATCGGGGAAGCATAGTAAGCCGGCAAATAGTTGTCAGATAACGGGTTAGTCGGTTTTTGCTAAATATGTATTCAAAACTTATCAAAAATTAAGAATATTTCGTTGTTTTGTCAATGTAATATCATAGCTACCTTGATAATAATGATGAAGCAACTACAGTTGGTATTAGGTCTTACCTTTTCTATTTTGATCCTTGTAGCCGGTTGTAAAGGCAAGAAGAAGCCGCTTTCCGAGCGGATAGCTAAAGCATGGATTGCAGAAACCGTTAAACATGACAATACGCTGGTATATGAAAAAGGGAACAACGGCAGTTCAGCGCCGGGTTACAGCGGTTACCTGCTGATACTCGGCACGGATAATTCCGTAACCCTGACCGAGCTGGAAGGTACTACTTTCACCGGTACGTGGGAGCTGCAGGGAGAAACGAGGCTCATTCTCAGGAATCTCGGGCCGGAAGAACCTACAGGCAGCGGCGGGGTGCTCGAGTATACCATCAGATCAGCGGAAGACAACAAGCTGGTGCTTGTAGGTGTGAAGCCGAGCATCAAGACCGGGAACACGGTGAACGAGTATTCGCTTACGGTGAGATAGGGGCCGGGCAAAGCCATTCATAAAAATGAAGGGGCGGCGATCGCAGATCGCCGCCCCTTCATTTTTATGAATAAAAACCTCAGATCACTACTACCGGTTCCGGATCCCTGGCGGTTTTGCCGCTGCCTGAATCTTCCAGGATAAATTTCAGCGGGCTGGAAACCTTTTCAGGCAGCAGGGCTATATCGAGCACTTCTTCCACCGTGTCCACGTAATGGAATACCATGTTCTCTATATAGCTGGCTTTGACTTCCTCGACATCCTTCCGGTTCCGGCTGCACAGGATGATCTCCCTGACGCCCATTCTGTGGGCCGCCAGGATTTTCTCCTTGATCCCGCCGACAGGCAGTACTTTACCTCTCAGTGTGATCTCGCCCGTCATAGCCAGGTAGGGCTTCACTTTGCGCTGCGTGAAAATGGATGCTATGGAAGTAAGCATCGTAATGCCTGCCGAAGGCCCGTCTTTCGGAACTGCCCCCGCGGGAACATGTATATGAAGATCGTACTGGCTGAATATGCGGTAATCGATGTCCAGCTGGTCGGAATGTGCCTTCAGGTAGGAAAGTGCCGCGACGGCCGATTCTTTCATCACATCCCCGAGCTGGCCGGAAAGCGTAAGCGTACCGCGGCCCCGGTGAAGGCTGGATTCGATAGACAGGATCTCACCGCCGACAGATGTCCAGGCGAGGCCTGTAACCACTCCTGCCACGTCTTCATTCTGGTAAATATCTTTGTCAAAAATCTCGGGGCCCAGGTATTTTTCAATATCTGCGGCTTTGATCGACTTATTGTACGGCTCCTCCATGGCAACCGACCTGGCGATCTTACGTATAACACCGCCGATCTTGCGCTCGAGCGTCCGTACGCCCGACTCTCTCGTATAGCCTTCTATGATCCGGAGCAGCCCGCTGTCGTCGATCCTGACATCAGATGTTTTAAGGCCATGGTCTTTCCGCTGCTTCGGCAGCAGGTATTTTTTGGCGATCTGGAGCTTCTCTTCAATCGTGTAACCGGTAATCTCGATGATTTCCATCCGGTCCCGAAGCGCATAATTGATGGTGTCAAGGGAATTGGCAGTAGCGATAAACAGGACCCTCGACAGGTCGTACTCCACTTCCAGGTAATTGTCTGTAAATGCCGCATTCTGTTCCGGATCCAGGACTTCCAGTAAGGCCGAAGAAGGGTCTCCCCGGAAGTCAGACGAAACTTTGTCAATCTCGTCCAGGATGAACACGGGATTGGAAGAACCGGCTTTCTTGATATTGGTAATGATCTTGCCCGGCATGGCGCCGATATAGGTCTTCCGGTGTCCTCTTATTTCCGCTTCGTCGTGGAGCCCGCCGAGCGCCATACGTACATACTGGCGGTTTAAAGCCTTCGCTACAGATTTTCCCAGGGAAGTTTTCCCGACACCGGGAGGTCCGTAAAGGCAAAGAATAGGCGCCTTGAGGTTATTCTTCAGCTTGAGCACAGCGAGATATTCAATGATGCGCTCCTTTACTTTTTCGAGCCCGAAATGATCTGCATCCAGGATCTTCTGCGCCCGCACCAGGTCAAAATTGTCCTTGGTATAGTGCGCCCAGGGCAGGTCGATCAATGTCTCGAGATAAGTGAGCGTAACAGGATACTCCGGGGCCATAGGGTTGACCCTGAGCAGCTTCGACAGCTCTTTTTCGAAGTGCTGCATCACCTGGACAGGCCACTTTTTGGAAAGTGCCTTGGCTCGCAGGTCGTCTATTTCCCGTTCCGGGCTGTCTATACCCAGCTCATCATGCAGCACTTTTATCTGCTGACGGAGGAAATAATCCCGCTGCTGGGCGTCTATGTCGGAGCTGGCTTTTGTCTGTATTTCCCTTTTCAGCTCCAGCATTTCGATCTCTCTCAGCAACAGCTGGAGCAGGAGGTTGGCTTGCTTCTGCCCGTTTTCCTCTTCCAGCAGGCCCTGTTTCTCCTTAACATCGACATTCAGGTTGGATGAAAGAAAATGGATGAGAAAAACCGGGCTCTCGATATTGTCCAGCGCGATACGCGCTTCCTGCGGAATTTCAGGGTTCAGCCTGAAAATCTTGTGCGCGCTGTCGCGCAGCGACTGGATAAGTGCCTTCGACTCTTTCCGGTTACTGTAGGAAAACTTGTCGAGTATAGGGGTGATCCGTGCTGTGATATTCGGCTCCTCCCTGATGATCTGCTCAATCCTGAACCTCTGGCGTCCCTGTACGATGATGGTTACATTGCCGTCAGGCAGTGAGATCATTTTAAGAATGTGCGCTACAGTACCGACTTTGAAAATATCTTCGGAGGAAGGATCCTCCTTCTGCGGCTTGGCCTGTGTTACAACGCCCAGGATCCGCTGGTTGAAGTCGGCATTCCGGTAGATTCTTTTAACCAGCCGTATGGCTTTTTGCCTCACTACCGTAACCGGAATTACCATCCCGGGAAAGAGAACGGTTTGCCTGATAGGCAGTATGGCCAGCTCTTCGGGCAGGTTGAGAGGGTCTTCTTTCCCGTCGAGCCCTCCTATCGGAATAATTTCCAGGCTGTCGAGATCTCCTTCCGGAAGTAGTAACCTGCTGTATATTTCAGAATTTTCAAATTTCATATATCATGGTGCCAAAAAGGCACAGTTGCAGTTCTGTTTTCAGAATAATAGGTGTATGTGATAAGGAGAAATAGTTGTACCAGTCTCAACAGTATGTCAGACTGGCGCAAAAACGTAAAATACGCTCCCTCCCCCTGGAAAAGGCGTAGAAGCTCCGCTAAAAAACTACTTTCCAGACATCGTTGAATATCGCGAAGGCCATCAGTCCCAGCAACAGTACCATCCCCACTACCTGCGCTTTCTCGAGGAACTTATCAGAGGGCTTGTGACCTGAAATCATTTCAAACAGAAGGATCACCGAATGTCCGCCATCCAATGCCGGTATGGGCAGGGCATTCATGAATGCAAGAATCATAGAAAGCAGCCCGGTGAGAAACCAGAACTTGCCCCAATCCCACGTACCGCCGAACATCTGCGCAATACCGATAGGACCGCTCAGCGATTTCGTTGCAGACACTTCTCCGCGGAAAATCTTGCCGAAAGCCTTCACCTGGCTGAAAACCGCGTTAAAGGCGGTCTGGGTTCCTACGGCAACCGCCTGCGGGAAAGTATAGTCGATTTTGATATAGTTCAGGAGGAACCTGGCTGCAAAGCCGATGGTGCCCTCTTCGCTCACCGGTACGGAAACGGTCAAAGTGTCATGGCTGCGGATAACAGAAAGCGCTGCTGTTTCTCCTTTAAGCTCCTCGAGCTTCTTTTTGAAGACCTGGAAATAGGGAGTGGGCTCATTGTTGACGGCAATGATCTGGTCGTCTTTTTTCAGGCCGGCTTTTTCGGCGGGCTGGCCCGGTGTAAGCTCTCCTATCACAAAAGGGGCTCCGGGCTGGATAAAGCTGCTCCTGCTGCCTGGCTCGGAAAGCTTCTCAATGAAGTTGTTCGGAACGTCTATCCTGATCTCCTTCCCGTCGCGAAGCACGGTATAGTAGCTGTTGCTGCCCAGGAATATATCGGAAGAGGTGACGGCTTCTTCGAAGCTCTCAAAATCCTTGCCGTTTATTTTAATAATACGGTCGCCGGTTTTCAGCCCGATTTCTTCCGCCAGCTCGCTGGCGAATATCCCGTATTTGTTTACCTCATCCTTGGTAATATACTCCTTGCCGTTGGTATAGGAGATGCCGATGAAAATGATGATCCCTACTATGATGTTGACGATAATGCCGCCGAGCATCACGATAAGGCGTTGCCAGGCGGGTTTGGAACGGAACTCCCAGGGCTGAGGCGGCCTGTTCATCTGCTCCTTGTCCATCGATTCGTCTATCATTCCCGATATTTTCACGAAACCGCCCAGCGGAATGGCCCCGATCCCGTATTCAGTTTCCCCTTTGGTAATGCTCCAGACTTTAGGCGGGAAGCCTATAAAGTATTTTTCAACCCGCATTCCAAACATCTTGGCGGCAAGCAAATGCCCCAGTTCATGCAGCCCCACTATTATGGACAAGCCTAAAAGCAGCTGTCCTACCATTACCAAAATTTCCATCGAAAGTTGTTAAATCCTGACTAAAATATGCTAAACAGATGTAAACTATAATAAATCCATGCCAACAGCAAACAATACTGCCGTTTTTGCAGGCTCCCGGTCAAATGCCTCTTTTCGGGATATTCGCATTTTCATCCCGGAATGTTGAACGGAGTTTCTCCTGAAAAGGATCTTTCCCCTTGCAGGGAAGTACAATGCCGCAAAGTTAGCTAAAAAAGAAGTGTACAAATATGAAATAAGCAAGAGGGGGATGTAAGTCGAGAGAAGGATGTAATAAAGTGTAAAGAATCTGAGCTTTTACCTGAATAGCTTTAAGGCCGGAATCTTACTATTATAACGTTCTTTTACTATACCTGGTTCCGGGTATTTAATTTCTCCCGCAAAAACTCCGCCGTATGGTTCCCGGTCAGCTGCGCCATTTCCTCCGGCGTCCCTTCGAAAGTGATATTTCCACCCCTTTCTCCGCCTTCCGGGCCCAGGTCGATAATCCAGTCAGCCGATTTAATGATTTCCATATTATGCTCGATCACGATCACCGTATCACCCTGGTCGACCAGGGCATTGATGGACGCGAGCAGCTTCCTGATATCGTGAAAATGAAGGCCGGTCGTGGGTTCGTCGAAAATGAACAGCGTTTTCCCTCTCGAGGCATTGCCTTTTCCCAGGAAAGACGCCAGCTTCACGCGCTGGGCTTCTCCTCCCGATAAGGTATTGGACGACTGTCCCAGCTGCACGTAGCCCAGCCCGACATCCTGCAGGGGCTTCAGCCTTTCCACGAGCTTTTTGTCAGAATCGCGAAAGTAGGCAATGGCATCGTCGACGGTCATACCGAGAATATCGGTGATATCCTTGTCCCGGTATTTTACATCGAGGATCTCCTGCTTGAATCTTTTCCCGCCGCAGCCTTCGCAGGTAAGGTAAAGATCCGCCATAAACTGCATTTCGACTTTTACCTGTCCTTCTCCCTGGCAGACCTCGCAGCGCCCGCCTTCCACGTTAAAAGAGAAGTGGCTCGGCTTGTAGCCGCGCGACTTTGAAAGCGGCTGCTCGGCCATCACCTGCCTGAGGTAATCGTAAGCCTTGATGTAGGTGACGGGATTAGACCTGGAAGATTTCCCGATAGGATTCTGATCTACCATTTCTATGGCGTCTACCCTGTGAAGGCTGCCTGATAGCTCCGAGAATTTCCCGAGATCATCGTTAAATTCGCCTTTTGCTCGCATCAGGGCAGGATACAGCACTTTCCTGATAAGGGTAGATTTCCCGGAGCCGCTCACACCGGTTACGACCGTCAGCAGCCCCAGCGGAAACCTGACGTCCACGTTCCGGAGATTGTTTTCCGAAGCGCCGCGAAGCTCGATGAAATCCCGCATTTTGCGCCTTACCGGCGGTATATCGACCGAATCCAGCCCGAGCAGAAAAGCGATGGTATGGCTTCTGCTGAAAGGCGGCGAGCCAGGATCGATAGATTTGATCTTCTCCCAATCGCCCTGGAAAACAAGCTCACCGCCGTGGCTGCCCGCTTCCGGGCCTATATCTATGATCTGGTCGGCAGCACGCATGATCTCTTCCTCGTGCTCGACCACGATCACCGTATTCCCCAGGTCGCGGAGCGATTCCAGGACGCTGATCAGCTGCCGGGTGTCGCGGGGATGCAGGCCGATGCTCGGCTCGTCGAGAATGTACATCGACCCGACCAGCGCGCTGCCGAGCGAAGTAGCCAGCTTGATGCGCTGGAATTCTCCGCCTGACAAGGTGCTCGTCAGCCGGTTGAGCGTGAGATACCCGAGCCCTACCCGCTCCATGTATTCGAGCCTCTTCTGTATTTCGGTCAATATGCGCCTGCCTACCTCAGCCTTGTACTCGCTCAGGCTCACGCCCCTGAAAAAGCCGGCCGCATCTCCTATGGGCATCAGGACAAGGTCTGTAATGGAATGGCCGTTGATCTTGACGTACGAAGCGTCCTTGCGCAGCCGGGACCCCCTGCAGTCGGGACAGACCGTACGGCCGCGATAGCGGGACAGAAGCACCCGGTACTGGATTTTGTGGGTCTGCCTCTCCAGCTCCTCGAAAAAGTCATTTAAGCCCGTAAAATACTGATTCCCCGTCCAAAGCAGCTCTTTTTCAGCATCCGATAAGTCTTTGTACGGCCGGTGTATAGGGAAGTCGAACCTGATCCCGTTGGCAAGAAGGGGTTTGAGCCACTCCGACATTTTGTCGGTTCGCCATGGCGCGATCGCTCCTTCATAGACCGATAGCGTTTTATCCGGGATCACCAGGTCAGGGTCTATGCCCAGCACTTTCCCGAACCCCTCGCAACGCTTGCAGGCGCCGTAAGGGTTGTTAAAGCTGAACAGGTTGACGCTGGGCTCTTCGAAGCTGATGCCGTCCAGCTCGAATTTATCGGAAAATGTTTTCCTTTCTCCGCCCATCACCTCAACGATGCAGACCGATTCTCCTTCGAAGAAGGCAGTCTGCACGGAATCGGAGATGCGGTACTGGGTTGCTTCATCATCGTGCCTGACGGCCACCCGGTCGATCAGGATGAGGTACTCCGCATCGGTAGCCGTCTGCCCTGCGGCCAGGATATCTTCTATTTCCCTGGTTTCGCCGTCAACGACCACGCGGTTGTAGCCTTTGGAAAGCAGTATATTCAGCTCGCCGGCCAGGGTACGGCCTTCGCGTACGAGCAGAGGCGCGAGGATGAGGACCCTGGTTTTGTCTTCAAACCCGAGTATGTAATCGACAACATCGGTTACCGTATCTTTTTTTACTTCCTGTCCCGATACGGGGGAATAGGTAACGCCTACCCGCGCGAAAAGGAGCTTCAGGTAATCATATATCTCTGTGGTGGTGCCGACGGTCGACCGGGGATTCCTGGTATTTACCTTCTGCTCAATAGCGATGGCGGGCGAGATGCCCCTGATGTACTCGACTTCGGGCTTTTCCATCCTGCCCAGGAACTGTCGCGCATAGCTGCTCAGGCTTTCGACGTACATCCGCTGTCCCTCGGCAAAGAGGGTGTCAAAAGCCAGGGAGGACTTTCCCGAGCCCGAAAGCCCGGTAATCACCACCAGCTTGTTTCTCGGAATGGCAACGTCGATATTTTTAAGGTTATTAACCTTTGCTCCTTTGATGATGATGTATTTCCTGGCGTCCAGTGTTTCTATTGACGCTTCACCCGTTTCCAAGAGAGATTGAACTGGCATGTATTATTGTTAATTGCCGGGGCTTCCTTATACCCCATTTGTATCTAACCACTTTTCGGGTAAATTAGTTTGGTTTGGCGAGAATTCCTTATAGCGGCAGCCGGATGTCGGAAATCAGCCGTCAGCCCTTAAGAAACGACTCCCTCTCCTGGTCAGGCGAGGTTCCGGGGGTAAGGTGGCTTTACAAATTAATTGCCTTCCGAACTTTTGTTTATAATTGAATTACCATATCTTTGCAAGCCCAAATTTAAGATGGATCAGGGATTTAGAGATATAATTTTGATTATCAGATGAAACGTACGTATCAACCATCGAACCGCAAAAGAAGAAACAAGCACGGGTTCCGTTCACGGATGGAAACACCAGGCGGTCGCAAGGTATTGGCTTCCCGCCGCAGGAAGGGACGCTGGAAGTTATCTGTGTCAGACGAAAAGCGTCATAAACAGTAATATTGAAACAAACGTTTGGCAAGTCCGAAAGGCTCTGCAGCCGGCGGATTATTGACAGGCTATTTGCGAGAGGTAGTACGGAAGTAAAAACGTTCTACCTCTTTCCGTTTCGTGTGCTTTATCTAAGCGATGAAACGCAAACTTCCCTATTGCCCCAGGTGTTGTTCTCTGTCTCACGGAGAAATTTTAAGCGTGCCGTAGACCGGAACCTGATCCGGCGCCGTTGCCGGGAGGCTTATCGCAAAAATAAATTCCTGATTGCAGACCTTCCCTCCGGGGCGCGCCCGGCGTATATCGCTTTTTTATATATTGCAAAAGAAAAGCTGGATTTCGGCGTTATTGAAAACGGGATGACGGGGCTTTTTAAAAAAATGAGTGCCGGCCGGCCGGGTTCCGGCAAACGGAAAGCTGAGCCCGGCAATTCCTGAGTGCCCTCTGTATGTTCGGGGAGAATACTTCAAATTTTTTTCAGAAATGGGATCATTGATAAAAAAAGGCTGGTGGGTAGCGGTAGCGCTGCTCGGCATTGCTGCGTGGTCGTTTAAAAATGACGACCGGCTTTTTGAAATAGCCAGGAACCTGGATATTTACGCATCACTGTATAAAGAGCTCAATACCTATTACGTCGACGACGTAAATCCGAATACGGTCATTAAAACCAGTATAGACGCTATGTTGGAGTCGCTGGATCCTTATACCGTTTATTATGCGGAAGACGACAT
>MEDT01000046.1:0-10682 GCA_001724175.1 Cytophagaceae bacterium SCN 52-12
CGTCCTACGATCTGCTCGATATTGGTATTGGGCAAGTGATGGCCCAGGTCTACAAGGACCTGCGCGCGGTCGCCCGTTTGCTGGCACAGGCTGTAGGAGGTGCCCCAGTCGGGGATAACCATCGAATAAAAATAGGGCTCGTAGGGTTTGTATTCGATAAGCGTTGTCCAGTCTGACGGGATACCCGCATAGATGGCCTGTATGGCTTCGAGCGTACGCTGATAGGCGCGCCGGAAATGATGCTGGCCCGGGAAGTTAGAGCCGTCGGCCAGCCATATGGTTAAAGTTTTGCATTCGTCGCCCAGCTGGCGGCCGATTTCGGCTACTTGTATATTGTGGTCGATGGCCTGCTTCCTGATCTCCGGCTGCGTGTGGCAAAGGGAGCCGAATTTGTAGGAAAATTCCTGGTCTTTCTGGTCCTGGAAGGTATTTGAATTGACCGAATCGATGACAAGCCCGTTTGTCGTCAGGAGCTCCCGTATGGCGCTGATATCACCGGGAATATCCCAGGGGATATGAAGTGAAATACTGTTGGACGACCTGTTCAGCCTGTGAATGAGGCCTACGTCCGCTATTTTTTCTTCGAGCGACCGGGGCTCGCCTCCGGCGGGAAAACGCCCGAACCGGGTGCCTCCTGTACCTAAAGCCCAGCTGGGGATCGCTACCTGGAAGTCTGCTACTTTCTTTACCAGCTCACCGGCGTTAAGACCCTGCTTTTCAAGCTGGCGGGACAAATTGAACCAGCTGAGAGAATGGTCTTCCTGGCGGGTTGAGTTATGGGTTTGAATCTGTTCTCCGGTAATCATTTGCAAAGCTGATAAGATGTATCGTCTGATAAGATTGAAAAATCACTCCATATGAAAAACTTTTTCCAACGGCTTGCTGACCGGGGAATTATCGGGGTTACTGGCCATAATATCCTTCATATAGGCCCACCAGCGTTTCATGACGGGATGCCCGGACAGGCTTGCCTGGGCGGCTTCGTCGGCCACTTCCATCACGCCGAACAAAGTCAGCGTTTCTTTGTCCAGGAATATGGAATAACCGGAGATGCCGCTTTCCCTGAGAAGTGCTTCGAGCTCCGGCCATATTTCATCGTGTCTTTTTTTATATTCCTGCTCAAAACCCTCGAACAGCTGCATTTTAAAAGCTTTCCGCACCATATGATCACAAGTTTAGGACAATATAAACACAAATTTTACCTATGGGCAGGCTATATTTATCCTGCTCTCTCCTGATTATCTCAAATACCCGGCGGAAATATAGCCATTCGTCAATAAAGACATTCTAAAGTGAGGGGTTATTTACTCTGTGCTATCTTTGCAGCAATTTCTTCCAGTTTTTAGACAGCATATGAATCCCAGCGTTTCGATCGGGCCTTTGGCCGAGACTCTTCCCGGACTTTTGGAAAAAGGCGGCTACTCCGGCATCATCGTGATTGCCGATACAAAGACCAGGCGTTTTTGCTATCCGGTATTGAAGCCGTTACTGCCGAAGCATCGCCTTGTGGTGGTAGAAGCCGGCGAAGTGCACAAGACCCTGGATTCGTGCGAGGTGATATGGCAGGCGATGACCGATGCCGGGCTCGACAGGCATGCATTGGCTATCAACATCGGGGGAGGTGTGATCGGCGACATGGGCGGATTCTGCGCTTCGATCTACAAACGGGGCATAGACTTTATCCAGGTGCCTACCACGTTGCTGTCGCAGGTAGACGCCAGCGTGGGCGGGAAGCTGGGAATCGATTTCCGGGGCCTGAAAAATCACCTGGGTGTTTTTTCAATGCCTCTCAAGGTATTGATAGATCCCGTTTTTTTAAAGACTTTGCCGGTTCGTGAGCTGAGGTCGGGCTTTGCCGAGATCATCAAGCACTGCCTGATCGCCGACGGGTCTAAATGGGAAAAGATCCGGAAAACCGATTTTGAAGACCAGGACTGGCCGGGGCTGATCGCTCATTCGGTAGCGATCAAGTCGAAGGTGGTGGAGGAAGATCCCAAGGAGAAAGGGCTCAGGAAGATATTGAATTTCGGGCACACGCTCGGGCATGCGGTGGAAACGCGGTTTTTAGAGAAACCCCGGTCGCAGCAGCTCCTTCACGGGGAGGCCATCGCCGTCGGGATGCTCATGGAAGCCTACCTTTCATACAGGCGTAAGATGATCTCGAAAGAACTTTTTTTACAGATTGAAGAATTCCTGTTCCCGGTGTATGGCGTCGTAGTGATAGAGGATGCCGATGTGGAGCCTATACTTGCGCTGACCCGCCAGGACAAGAAAAACCGTGGGAAAGAGATCCGGTTTTCACTTCTGGACGGAGCCGGAAGCTGCGCTTACGACGTTGTGGTTGCGCCGGCCGAAATGAGAAAGGCGATCGCATATTATCAAAAAGGGTGACCGGCAGCCTGCAAGGTGGGTGTGGTACAAATAAATATTGGGAAATTTAAAACAAACCGGGTTTAATAATTTCGCGGAAACGACGGAAGGCATAATAATTAAATCATAATCAGGCTATTGACATTCAGTTGTCATTTTCTTAGCTTTACTAGCTTCAAATCCTGAGTAACCTAAATTATGCCAACTTAATACTCTTTTCCCGATGATCTTTTCGCGTTTATTTTATGTTTTCGCCGCGGGCGTTTTGGTTGCGCTGGCGGGCTGTTCGAATGCCAGGAAAGTGTTTGTTGAACATGACTACAGCTACGAAACCAACTTCAAAAGTTATTCCACCTATACGTTCCTGGAATGCGAACGCGATACCAATAACCTCTGTACGGAAATATACGAGGCTATCCGCAGGCAGATGCAGGCCAGGGGATACAAGCTGACGGCCGAAGAGCCGACGCTCCTGGTCAACTACGGGATCTTCTACGATAACCTGCGCTACCAGGGGTATATGCAGCCGGTGATCAAATCCTGGGTAGATACGGAAAACGACAGCTTCAGGTATGAGCCTGTCAAATATGCGCTGGAGAAAGGCACGCTGATCGTCTCCCTGATCGACGCCGGTTCCGACCAGGTGGTCTGGCGGGGATATGCATCGGGAATTCTCGGGAATGAGGTAAATCCCAATAACTATTACCGGAATGTAGTCCGTAAAATATTCGATCAGTATCCTTTATTTGCGAAGGGCTATGATCCGAGGAGGTATACGGAAGATATCAGCAGGTAGGAAGATCTGAATCCGTCACAACCCCAGCAGGATCTCCCTCAGCACCGCCTGGGCAGACCATTCCCGGTTGGCGGCCTGCTCGATCACCAGCGACTGCGGGCTGTCCAGGACGCCGTCGGTCACTTTCAGGTTCCGCCTCACCGGAAGGCAATGCATAAAATAGCCATTGTCGGTCAGCGCCATTTTTTCTTCCGTTATCTCCCAGCCGCGGCCGTCGGTCAGCATCTGCCCGTACCGGTTATAGGACGACCAGTTCTTGCCATAAACGAAATGCGCGCCTTCAAGGGCTTCCCTCTGGTCGCAGACAACGCGGGCATCTCCCGCGAATTGAGGCGCCAGCTCGTAGCCTTCCGGGTGCGTGATGACAAATTCCACATCCGATCTGTTCATCCATTCGGCAAAGGAATTGGCCACGGCCTGCGGAAGAGGCTTGATATGCGGAAGCCACGTCAGAACCACTTTGGGGCGCTCTACGGGCTTGTATTCGGCGATGGTGATACAGTCTGCAAGGGACTGCAAGGGGTGCCTCGTTGCCGATTCGAGGTTGACTATCGGAACCCCGGCGTATCTTTTAAACTGGTGAAAGACCTGCTCGGCATAGTCCGAATCCCGGTCCTCCAGGCCGGCAAAAGAGCGGACCCCGACGATATTGCAGAACCTGCCGATGACGGCTGCGGCCTCTTTTACATGCTCGGCCTTGCTCCCGTCCATAAAGACCCCGTCTTCCATTTCCAATCCCCAGCTGTCTGACCCTACGTTGAGGGAAATAACCTTCAATCCGAGGTTTTCAGCAGCTTTCTGAGTGCTGATCCTGGTTCTGAAGCTCTGGTTAAAGAACAGCAGGCCGATGGTTTTGTTCTTCCCGAGGTGCTGCCCGGCAAAAGGATCCGATTTTGCCTTCAGCCCGGCAGCAACAAGATCGTTAATATTGGTTACGTCGTGTACGGATAGAAAGTGGTTCATGTAAAAGCAGCTATGAGCGACCGGCCGTCGGCGATCGGCAAAGTTACAACAGGAAATATTTCCGGAAAGAAAAGCACTGGTTTTGAAAGGTTAAAAATATCAGGCAAAAAATCAGGCACCGGGGCTTCCGCGTCTTATACCGGGGCCAGGGCGGCTGTCTCTTTTCCGAGCGCCTCCAGGAAAAGATCGGCCTCTTCACGCCCGAGGGCAAGAGAAGGCAGCAGGCGGATGGTACCGGCCCCGGCAACACCCGTGAACAGCTTATGCTTGAACAGCAGGTTATTCCGCAGCTCCTTAACCGGGAAATCATATTCTATACCGATCATGAGGCCGCGGCCGCGCAGCTCCTTATAACCGCCGATTTCCCGGATCCCGTTCCATAGGTAAGAGCCCATTTCCCGGGCATTTTCCAGCAGGTTTTCTTCCTTAATGACATCGAGAACCGCTATGCCTGCCGCGCAAGCCAGGTGATTGCCTCCGAAAGTGGTACCAAGCAACCCGTAGGACGCCTCAAATTTAGGTGAAATCAGCACACCACCGATCGGGAAACCATTACCCATGCCTTTGGCCATGGTTATTAAATCGGGATCGATACCACTAAACTGGTGCGAAAAGAATTTCCCGGAGCGCCCATACCCGCATTGTACGCTGTCGAGGATAAGGACAGCGCCTGTTTCGTCACATTTTTCCCGGAGGGCTTTCAGGAAATCCTCGCCGGCCACCTGTATGCCGCCCACTCCCTGGATCCCCTCTACGATGACTGCGGCGGTTTCCCCGGTAATCCCCTGGCGGAGGGCTTCAATGTCATTAAAAGGCAGGAAAGAGACATGTTCGTTGTAGTTGAGCGGCGCGACGATGGAAGGATTGTCCGTCACTGCCACCGCTCCTGCGGTACGACCGTGAAAGGCATTCCGGAAAGCCGCTACTTTTTTTCTTTTCGTATGGAACGACGCCAGCTTAAGCGCATTTTCGTTGGCCTCAGCACCCGAGTTGACCAGGAACAGCCGGTAGGAATCATAGCCTGAAATCGCTCCGAGCTTGTAGGCCAGCTCCTGCTGCTGGGGAATATGGACCGAGTTGGAATAAAATCCTATCGCCTGTAGTTGTTCGGTAAGCTTTTTGACGTAGTGAGGATGCGTATGACCGATCGAGATCACCGCATGTCCGCCGTACAGATCCACATACCGGGCGCCATTTTTGTCCCACAGGTAGCTGCCCTGTGCTTTGACAGGCTCTATATCATACAGAGGATAAACATCGAATAGTTTTGACATGACGTTTTCAGGATTAAAATGCGGGAGCTTTGAGTCTGAGACCGGTGTCTTCCGGCAGGCCGAAAATAAGGTTCATGTTCTGAACCGCCTGTCCCGAAGCGCCCTTGGTTAGATTGTCTATTATGGAGGTAATCAGCAGGCGTCCGTCGTGCAGCTCCAGGTGCAGCAATACCTTGTTGGTATTGATCACCTGCTTGAGATCGATCGGTTGGGCGCTCACGTGCGTAAACGGGTGTGCCTGGTAAAAATCGCTGTAGAGCTGCCTGGCTTCCCCGATGGTGCCTGCAAAAGCGGTATAGACATTTGAAATGATGCCTCTCGTAAAGTCTCCGCGATACGGGATAAACCGGATAGGCTGCGCAAAGCCGGCCTGCAGCCTGCGCAGGTTCATATTGATCTCGGCGAGGTGCTGGTGCGTAAAAGGCTTGTAAACCGAAAGGTTGTTGTTCCGCCACGAAAAATGAGTGGTCGGGCTCAGCGACTGGCCGGCGCCCGTGCTGCCCGTTACCGCGCTGACGTGGATTTCGTCGGTCAGCAGGCCTTTTTCCGCAAGAGGGAGGAGAGCCAGCTGGATACCGGTGGCAAAGCAGCCGGGATTTGCTATTTTATCCGCAGTCTTTATGGTCTCGCGCAGCAGTTCCGGGAGACCATATACAAATCCTGCCGACTCATCGCGGTAATCGGTGCTCAGATCGATGATTTTTACCCCCGCAGGCACGGTATTCTCTGCGAGGAACTTGCCGGAAGCGCCGTGGCCCGAGCAAAGAAAAAGCACGCCGTTGTCAGCGAGCCGGTCAGACAGCGCGGAGAACGGCCCGCTGCTGAACTCCAGGTCCGTGTCGCCCAAAAGATCGGTATGCACGTCGCTTATTTTTTTCCCGCCCTGGCTGTTGCTGTGAGCAAATGCGACGGATACTCCCGGATGGTTGATCAGGATGCGGAGAAGCTCGCCGCCGGTATAGCCGGCAGCACCGATTATGCCGGCTTGTATGGGATTAGGGTGGCTGATTGTGGTCATGTCTGCTTGATAAACCCCGGGGCCGTACCCGGATGGGAGCGGGCCTTCAGGGCTTGTTAGGGTATGATGCCCTTTCAGGGCTGTTACTTCTGTTCTGCGAGCTCTGTTATCTTTTCATAAATAACATTCTGGTTGGAGGCTACTTTCGAAAAGCCTTTTACATCTTCACCGCTCCAGGCGTTATTCATCTCGCCATAGCTGCCGAACACAGGCGACATCAGGTCATACGCCGACTCTATCCCTTCGATATGGAACCGGTAAGGGGCAAGATACACGTGGACTTTCCCCGAAACATGGCCCTGGGTGTCGCGCAGGAAGGCTTCGATGTTGCGCATCACCGGCTCTACGAACTGTCCTTTGTGAAGCAGGCTCCCGTACCAGTTGGAAAGCTGCTCCTTCCAGTAAAGCTGCTGCTCGGTGAGAACGTGCTTTTCCAGGGTATGGTGGGCCTTGATCAGGATCAGGGGCGCGGCCGCTTCGAAGCCGACGCGGCCTTTGATACCAATAATGGTATCGCCGACGTGGATATCCCGGCCGATCCCGAAGGGCTGGGCCAGCTCGGCCAGTTTCTGGATTACCTTTACCGGCGATCCATAGATCTCGCCGTTCAGGCCTGTGACTTCGCCCTTTTCAAAATGGAGCGTGATCCTTTCCGGCTCCGATTTTGAGACTGGCGTCGGCCACGCCTCTTCCGGAAGGTAGCTGTGGGAGGTCAGGGTTTCTTTCCCTCCTACAGAAGTGCCCCACAGACCCTTGTTGATACTGTATACCGATTTATGCCAGGGCCTGTCGACCCCTTTTTTGATGAGATAGTCTATCTCTGCCTCGCGCGACAGCTTCAGGTCGCGGATGGGCGTAATGATTTCAGCTTCAGGCGCTATGATCCGGAATGCCATATCGAAGCGGACCTGGTCGTTGCCGGCGCCGGTGCTCCCGTGCGCGATGGCGTTAGCGCCGATCTCCTTCGCATATTCCGCGACCGCCACCGCCTGGAAGATCCGCTCTGCGCTGACAGAAAGCGGGTAAGTATTGTTTTTCAGTATATTACCGAAAATGAGGTATTTGATGCAGTCGTTATAATACGAATCTGTTTTTGAAATGGTAATATGCTCTTTTACCCCGAGGGAATAGGCGTTCTTCTCTATGGTATCGAGCTCTTCCTCGGAAAACCCGCCGGTATCAACCAGGACCGAGTACACGTCGAAGCCGCGGTCCTCACTTAAATACTTGACGCAAAAAGAGGTATCAAGACCTCCGCTGAATGCTAAAACTACTTTTGGTTGAGACATTTGATCGAATTTAAGTAACAGGCCGGTCAAGACCTTATGCAGGATAATTCACAAAATTAAAAGACCTCACCGAATTTCTGAAAAAACAGTCGGTGAGGTCGTATATAAAGCAAACAAACTTCTGTGTCGGAGCAACTAATGAGTTGCTACAGCCTCCGGACTGTTTTTGTTGTTTTTCCCGTCGTTCCTTCGCAGCATTACTTTTTGCTTGATGCGCAGGAGGCGTTCGTATAAAGCAGACTCCTTCAGGAAATCCCACGTACTTTTAGGCTTCTCTTCCTTTTTCTCCGGGCCAACGTACATCATACCCGTGCAGAGGCAGTTTTTACGGTTGGTACGGGTCAGAATGTCATAGTTGACACAGCTCGCGCAACCTTTCCAGAAACCTTCCTCTACCGGCAGTTCACTGAACGTCACCGGCTCATAACCCAGGTCGGAGTTGATCTTCATGACCGCCAGGCTCGTGGTGATCCCGATGATCTTGGCGTCGGGGTACTTAAAGCGCGAAAGCTCGAAGGCTTTTGACTTGATCGCCTTGGCAATCCCGCTCTGGCGGAAATCAGGATGTACGATGAGGCCTGAGTTGGCTACGAATTTGCCGTGCTCCCAGGTTTCTATATAGCAGAAACCCACCCATTCTCCTTTGGTATTGGTCGCAATGATAGCCTTCCCCTCCACCATTTTCTCCATCAGGTAAACGGGGGAACGCTTGGCTATGCCTGTGCCGCGCTTTTTGGCGCTCTCCTCCATTTCCGCGCAAATGGTTTCCGCATAGTGGAGATGATCTTCGTTGGCAATTTGGACGATAAACTGATTGCCGAATTTTTCAGAATTTTTCATGGATTGATTAACAACAGGATAAAAAACCCCATCCGTAATCCACGGATATTAATTAAGAAACTTGACTAAAAAAGAAGGCGAAGAATATTTACCGCGTAGGTAAAAGAGATAAACATGGCCTTACGGCCTGAATCGGAAGGGGGTAGTATGAAAAACGCTATGTGATCCGTTGTTGTTCATCGATTCGATTATTGAAAATCGATACAAATGTCATAAAAAAAACGTTACTGCAAGAGCAAATGTTAAAAAATTTTTAAGCTCTTGGAAAAAAGCTCTTAATTGCACCTCCGCCGTATCTTCGGAAACCGGGCGGAAATGCGCGGTATGAAGTACGGATAGGGAAAAGGGCTTTTTATGGATTGACGTTAAACTATACATATTAAGATAGAGATGAGTACCCGGCCGATCAGGCATAAGCGACCCTCTGCGCCGGCTGCATAAACTGGCGATACCGGAAGAAAAGACTTTACAAACACTTAATAATTAATAAATTACCACCCTTTTACAGATGAAAGAAGTATCGGCAGAGGACCTGATCTACGGGTATGTTCACGGCGTTTTCCCGATGGCGGAAAAGGATGGCACGCTGTACTGGTACTCACCCGATCCCCGGGCAATCATTCCTATCGACGCTTATAAAGTATCCAGGTCGCTCAGACCTGTCCTTAACAAATGCCTCTTCGAGGTCAGGATAAATCAGTGCTTTGAGGCGGTGATGAGGTATTGCGCCGCGCCCCGCAGATATGAGCGGGAAACCTGGATCTCGGAAGGGCTGATAGCAGCCTATTCAGAGCTGCACAGTATGGGATATGCCCACAGCGTGGAATGTTACCAGGAAGGGAAGCTGGTAGGAGGGCTCTACGGCGTATCGATCGGTGCGGCTTTTTTCGGCGAATCCATGTTCCACCTGGTCAGCAATGCCTCCAAAATAGCCTTTCATTACCTGATGCAGATCCTGAGATCGGGCAACTACCGGCTGCTGGATACGCAGTTTATGAACCCGAACGTACAGCGATACGGAGCGATAGAAATCCCGAGGGAAGACTACCTGAAAAAGCTCCGTAAGGCCTGTACGGTGAAGGCGGATTTCAGGCTCGGCTGAAAAAGCCGCGTCAGTTGGTGTTCTTGGACTCGACTTCTTTTACCCCTTTCTGCTTGTTCTCAAGGATCGTGTTGTAGTTTGTCAGCTCGGTATCCTTTTTGGCCAGCTCGTCGCGAAGCTTCTGTAGTTCTTTCTCCGTCTTTTCGATTTCTTTCGCGAGACGGTCCTTTTCCCTCACGAGCTTTTTCTGCTCGTCCTGGGTCTTGGAAAAGTCTTCCTTGACCAGTCGAAGCTCTTCCTGCGCGGTGGCATAGGTAAGAAACTGCTTTAAAAACTGTTCGGCTTCCATATAGCCGGCGTCCGAAGCGCTCGATATGAAGTTGCCGCCGTCCTGTAAGGCAAGAAAGACGGTAGAAATGTTTTTACTGCTCGTAACGGAGCTGGTCAGGCTGAGCGAATTTTTCGAAATATCCGGGATATAGGCCTTTTCGAGCGTTTGGGCGCCTTTTTTCGATCTCACTTTCCCGTATTTGGAAAGGTAGGTGGTCCAGTACTCCTTCAGGTATTTCTCAGGAATGCTGGTTGCCAGGTTGAGGCCGGCCATCTCGGTTTTATTGATGGTCTGCCTGGCCGGTGATACGGTCTGGGCCATTGTAGAGGCCGCTGTAAACAAAAGCGATGCTGCGAAAATTAATAGTACTTTTTTCATAATTGAGATTTTGTTTGATGAAACGATCCGGAGTCAATCCTCTCCGTGATAATAACCACTTTTTTGTTGGAAGCCAACGTTGTAGGGAACAAATAATCGTGTCCTCCGTCCTTTAGACGCCATTTTTTCCGAAGGTCATCCGGATTGGACGGAAAATTTCTTAAGGTAAGGTTGGCTTTTGCCTCCGGCAGCCAGTCTTTCGGCGAAAACCGGGCGGCGTCGGCAACTCCTTTTACGGCGAAAACCCTTCCCGGGAAGTCTGTGTTGAGCGCTTCCGAAGCATACAAGTGGCTGTTTGCCGCAATTTTGATCAAGCCGTATTTCCTGGCGATAAGATTGAAGGCTCCGGCTTTCATAAAAGCCGGGTGCGGCTCCTACAGG